>CAJWOI010000005.1 GCA_913044255.1 uncultured Alphaproteobacteria bacterium | reverse complement strand
TTACCAGTAACAGGTTTAATTGTGGCTGTTTACACAAAAATCAGTGATTCTGAGTTAAAATCTTTTCTCGCCGCATATGATTTCGGGGAGTTATTAAGCTCGGTTGGGATTACCGAAGGGGTGGAGAATTCCAACTACCTTTTATCGACTAAGCGCGGTCGCTACATACTGACTATCTATGAAAAACGAGTGCGGCCAAATGACCTGCCCTTTTTTCTTTGTCTCATGAAGCATTTGGCATCCCGTGGGGTCGTATGCCCGGTGCCAGTGGCAGGTAATGATGGTAGAGTGTTGCGCGAAATTGCTGGGAAACCGGCGGCTATCTTAACTTTTTTAAGCGGCTCCGCCGAACCTCAGCCCGGGCCTAGGTGGTGTGGTGGTCTGGGTAAGGAGTTGGCAACTTTGCACTTGGCGGGTCAGGATTTTGCAGGGTCGAGGCCAAACGATTTGTCAGTCAATTCGTGGGATAGGTTGTTGAGCCGGGTGGAAGGGCGCGCCGACGAAATAAGGCCAGGTCTGGTGGAGGATCTTCAAGTCGAAATAACGGAACTGAGTGTCGCATGGCCGGTTGGCCTGCCCCAGGGAATTATCCACGCAGATTTATTTCCGGACAACGTTCTTTTTATGAATGGTGCAATTTCAGGTTTGATCGATTTCTATTTCGCGTGTACTGATTTATTTGCATATGACTTGGCTATTTGTCTGAATTCTTGGTGTTTTGAGCCGGATGGTGCCTTTAATGCCACTAAAGCCCGCTTGATGTTGTCCGCATACCGACGGGTTAGGCCATTTTCACGAGCCGAATTGAAAGTGTTACCGCTACTTTGCCGTGGGGCAGCTTTACGGTTTTTATTGACGCGCCTTTATGATTGGTTGAACGCACCGGAAGGCGCACTGGTTCGACCCAAGGATCCTCTTGAGTATTTCCATAAACTTGGTTTCCATCGACAAGTGCGGGGACCAGGCGAATATGGTTTAGACTGAGTATGTGATGGGCAAGCGGGTGATTGAGATATTCACGGATGGTGCATGCTCGGGGAATCCAGGACCGGGGGGTTGGGGAGCCATCCTCAAATACGGTGGTCACGCAAAAGAAATGAGTGGTGGTAATCCCTGGACCACCAACAACCGAATGGAACTAACGGCTGCAATTGAAGCCCTGGATGCGTTGAAGCTATCGTCTGCAGTCACCCTATACACCGATTCCGTGTACCTACGTGATGGGATCACAAAATGGATTGATGGCTGGAAAGCAAATGGATGGCAAACCGCGAATAAGAAGCCTGTTAAAAATGTTGATTTATGGCGACGTCTGTTAACTATCTCCAAGCGTCATGAAATTGAATGGCTTTGGGTCAAGGGCCATGCCGGGCACCCAGAGAATGAGCGTGCAGATGCCTTGGCACGACACGGTATTGAAGATCCCTGCTGAGGAGATGTTGGGATTTTTGTGATAGGGTACTTGCGGAGTAGTTGTTTAAAATTGAAACCTCTTTCCTTACGGCATGATCTCGGTTCAGTGAATTCAGTGATTTGGGTGACGGACCGAATGTTAAGACTTAATATTAACGGCAATATGGGCTTCGTGTTCTTCTGCCAGCCTCGATCAAACAATTAGAGTTTGCTCAATATATTTTCGGCACTAGACACGGTGAGGCCTGGCCCGTCTTCTATTTCGAGCGCTGTCACTGTTCCATTTTCGACGATCATTGCGTAACGTTGCGAACGGGCGCCTAACCCAACCCCTGAACCATCTAGGCCCAAGTCGATTGCGCGAGTGAAGTCACCATTTCCATCACCAAGCATCAAAATACTTTCCCCTGTGCCCCTATCTTTGCCCCAGGCATCCATGACAAAGGGATCGTTAACCGACACACAGACTATTTTGTCCACACCCTTATTCTTTATCTCGGTTGCATGCTCCAGGAATCCTGGCACATGTTTGGTCGAACATGTGGGAGTAAATGCTCCGGGTACCGCAAAAAGTACTATTTTTTTGCCGTCAAAAATTTGCTGCGTAGAGACATCCTCCATACCGTCCGGCCCCAGGTGTTTAAACGCGATAGATGGAACCTTGTCACCAATTTTGATGGTCATACCTCATATCTCCCCAAAATCTTTCCATTTTCAGAGTATGCTCAGCCTAATCAAAGGAGGCGCCCCTGCTCTGCCAATCAGCGCCATTACAAATAGCAGGTATGTAGGTTGCGCCAAAGGATAATAGGGCGGCCAAATGTGTTTGGCGCTGTCCAAGGTGCAATTGGATTACTGTTTGGAAGCACTGTCGGCTGTGGTCCTTGCTTGTTGTAGTCCCGATAAAAGAGCAGCCTTACTCAGTAGTTCGGGCAACACAAGGCCGAGTGGCGTGGCAGGCCCATATATCACGTTGAATGGTAGGCCATAGCGACCAAAACTTTCTAAATACTCTGCAATAATTGGATTCGGTTTGGTCCAGTCACCGCGCATCGCGACAATACCAGGCAGCATCATTTGGTCGACTATCTCGGCCTTGTCTAAGACGAGAGATTTGTTCACTTTACAAGTCAAACACCAGTCAGCGGTAATATCCACGAATACTGTGTTGCCTGCTTCGACAAGAGGTTCTATAGCCGACACATCCAATTTTTCCCAATAGCTGTATAGAATTTCCTCATTATTGGTCTTAGAACTTAGCGATGAAGTTGCTTGCGGAATTATCAGAGCAATGACGCTTATTAGACCGATCGCTCCAAGAGAGAATCGACCCTCAGCGGCTTCTCGTCTTTTTGCCAACCCCAATATGACCGCGCACGTTACCATGAGGGTCGCCAGGGCTATGGCCCCCAAATAGCCGATTTGTGCCGTAATAACTGATAATAGCCAAATTATTGTTCCAACTAAGCTAACACCCATCAGGTTACGTACCCAAATCATCCAAGCTCCTGGTTTGGGAAGGCGTGTGGCAAACGCGGGTATTGCGGCCAGCACCAAATAAGGTGTCGCCATCCCAATTCCGAGAGTTGCAAAAACTACAAAGATCTCAACTGGTCCCCTGCTCAATGCAAATCCTGCAGCAGTCCCGAGGAACGGGGCAGAACAGGGGGTCGCCAACAATGTTGCTAATGCCCCAATCCAGAAACTGCTACTGGCGGTCGAGGTTTTCAAGCCGGCTTCATTTGTCAGGCTGAGTCGTCCGGCCCAGGCCGGCACTGGTATGTTAAAGAATCCGAAAAGATTGCAGGCGAAAATCGTGATGACCAAAATCAGAAATACGAGGAATAACGGTTCCTGAAACTGCATGCCCCAGCCCACGGCAGCGCCCGTGAGTTTCAGTGCTGTTGTTCCAGATGCTAGCAGCAAGAATGACAATATTATGCCGCTCGCCGAGGCGAGAAAGTTTGCGCGCACTTGCCGCCTGTTCAAGCCCCCGTACTGAATGACACTCATTACCTTGATGGCTAGGACTGGCAGAACGCAAGGCATCAAATTAAGTATTAGGCCGCCCAATAAGGCCATGCCAAGAATAGGGAGAAGCGGAACCTTTTTTGAGTCGGTCTTGCCACCCAAGGTGGAATATACCTTGACCGGAATTTCCACTGCTAGTGCGTTATCGGCGAGGGTTACCAGGATTTGCTCGCCGATAACGCTGCGGCCATCACGACTTTCTACTGGAACCCGCATCAACACGTTGTGAAAGTCTGCACCTAGCCGCTTTGTTTCTTTAGCAAAGCGAAAATTAGGAGGGCCCTCAACCAGTACAATCGGATCAGAAAATGGTTTGTCCGCCTGCAACCCTATTTCTAATATTTGTGTCGGGGGAAGCCCGCCTACTGAAAGTAGCTGTAACGATATGCCTGCATCTTCTGGGCTCTTGGGCACTTTCGCCACGTGGCGGGCAATCAGTGTGGAGAAAGCGCTGGTAGCTGCGGGTCCAGAGGGTAGTTCTAAGTCAACTGTAGCTGTGATGGGAATGCATATTGTTTTGCACGCTTGGTATTCTACGAGTGCGCGAACTGTCAGTTTCTCTCCTATGTTCCTCAACTGAACCGTAATAGGAAGAACGACACTGTCCTGGTATCCTATGGTCTCGAGGTTCCCCAATTCCGTGAAGCGTTTTGGCATGGGCCAATCAATTTCGACTGCTGCTATATTGTTTGACCCTTTAAAATCAAGAATCGGAGGTGCGCCAGCATCTCCTGGGCTACGCCAATAAATTTTCCATTCTGGTTCCAATTGGAATTGCAGCCCAAGCTGGACTTTGTCGGTCTGGCCGACCGCGTTAGTTGCTGAGATTAGACGTACCTGAGTAAATTCGGATTGTTCCCATCTTGATGCGGCTTCTGCCGCAACTAAAGTAGGAGCAAGAAGGATATAAAGCCCAGTGGACAATGCTGCCCAGCGTGAGACAATACTTAGGATTAGGGTCGCCATTTTCGAGTCACTGTGGATCCAGATTATATGATACATTTTAACGCATTCAGGCCTGGACAGCAGGACGGCGTAGAAACATATTTTTCGCTAATAATTAGGGCGTGTGTACCATGAGTGCAGACAAAGAAAAGGATGGGTACCTCTCGGGTCAACTGTTAATAGCAATGCCAGGTATGACAGATCCCCGTTTTTCGGAAAGTGTGATTTACTTGTGTGTTCACAATGAAGGTGGTGCTATGGGATTGGTGGTGAACAAACTCATGGGTTCGTTAAGTTTCGCTGAGTTATTACAACAAATGAAGATTGACTCAGGAGCAACTGGCTCCAAAGTTGAAGTGCACTTCGGGGGTCCTGTCGAGTCAGGACGTGGCTTTGTGCTTCACAGTACGGACTACAATAGTGAAGAAACTATGCGAGTAAACAACGATTTTGCTTTGACAGCGACAATCGATGTACTCAAATCCATAGCAGGCGGGAAAGGCCCTGCTGACGCTATGTTTGCATTGGGATACGCTGGTTGGGCGGCCGGTCAGTTGGACACCGAAATGCAAAATAATGGATGGTTAAACTGCGCTGCAGATTCAGGCATAGTTTTTGGAGAGGATAACGAGGCGAAATGGAAATCGGCGGCGGCGAAGATGGGTATCGATTTATCGCTATTAACCAGTGATGTTGGCCACGCCTAAATAATTTAACTTTCAGCCCTTTGAGCTGGAGACGGAGCAGTCGTAAAACGACTTCGCCGCTTTGCGCGTCGCGACGCGCGAATCGAATCTTGTTCCAGCGGCACCGGTGCTATCTTTGGGTCGGTATCGAGAAGCCCAAACAGAATATGATCTTGCCATTTCCCGTCAATTTTTAGATAGCGGCGCACATGACCCTCTTCTTGAAAGCCTACTTTGCTTAACAGGACTCGACTTGCTTTATTGTGCGGTAGGCAGGCGGCTTCAATTCTATGAATTTTAAGTCGGCTGAATATGAATGGCAGGAATGCAGATAAGGCTTCTGTCATATATCCTTGACCGGAATAATGTTCACCAACCCAGTAGCCAATGCTACAACTTTGTGCAACGCCTCGGCGCACATCATTAACTGAGATGCTCCCTAGTAAAACTCTGTCATCGTTACGGAATACTAAGAACATATAAGCTGTGTCCGAATTTGTATGCATCGCATAAGTTCGGAGTCGACGGAAATACGCTTTTCTCGTAAGCGCGTCTTTCGGCCACGTCGGTTCCCAGGGTTCTAAGAAGTTCCGGCTCGAGGCTCTCAAAGAAAGCCATTTTTTCACATCGCGTCGATGGGGTGGACGTAGGTAGACCCGCCCCGCCCGGATGGGCTTGCCTCGCATGGCCTGGGATAGCGATTTGAAGAGACCTATCATGCCTTTACCCGAATTTGAAACCGGAAAATTCCGGTGCGCTCCGAATGTGTTTCAAGTCTGTGTCCAGTCAACTCGCAGAACGTTTTAAAATCGTTTACGGAGCTGGGGTCGGTGGCCAAAACGGTCAAAAGGCTGCCAGAAGGAAGGCCTTTGATTGCCTTTTTGGCTTTAAGAATTGGCAACGGGCAGGCCAGGCCACAAACATCCAGTTTATGGTCCGTAGGCCTATCATTCACGATAGTCATATTCACCCTCGGCGAAGCTTTTCCCCCACTGCTTTATAGTCGGGCATATTTGACGTTGGACCAAGCGCAGTAATTATTGGTGCCCCATTTTTGAAAATCCGTTCGGCTACTGCCGATAGCTTTGATGGGTTGGCGGAATCAATTTTTTCGATGACCTCAGCGTTTGAAATAGGACGCCCAAAAAGTAAAAGTTGACGAGCCAGTTGCTCGCTGCGTGCGCTGGTGCTTTCAAGAGACATCAATAGGCCAGATTTTAGCTGGGCCCTAGCTCGTGCCGTCTCTGTGGCGCCAATATTTTCGACGACATCCAACAACTCATTGCACACTGTTTCGATCAGTTCACAGGTAGAGTCCGCACTGGTACCAGCGTAAATACCGAACAAACCGCTATCTACATAACTCGTTGAGAACGAATAAATTGAATACGCTAATCCGCGTTCTTCTCGTACTTTTTGGAAAAGGCGCGAGGACATACCGCCACCCAGCAGAGTAGAAAATACTTGGAGCGCATAATAATCCCGATCCTTATAGGCTAGCCCATTAAACCCTATCAGTAGGCGAACCTGTTCAAGATCGCGAGACTGATATAAATGCCCACCAACATAATTGGCTTCTTCATTCGAATTATCTACTGTTGAGGTGGAACGCAGAAATGTTTTGTTCGTTAATTCTACTAATTGGTCGTGGTCAACATTCCCGGCAGCGGAGACGACCATTCGGCCCGGTGTATAATGCTGGTCCATATAGGCGGAGAGATTGTCTCGAGTGAAACTCTGAACGTTTTCTGAGGTGCCGAGCACCGGCCGACCTAAGGGTTGATCCGGAAACGCAATATCTTGGAAATAATCAAATATTATGTCATCAGGAGTATCCTGGGCCTGACCGATTTCCTGGACAACCACCGTTTGTTCGCGCTCAAGTTCATCTTCGTCAAAAGTTGGATTTTGAAGAATGTCTGCCAAGATATCGAGGGCGAGGGGCGTGTCGTCCTTTAGAACTTTAGCAAAATAGGCGGTCTGCTCTCTGGAGGTGTAGGCGTTAAGGTGTCCCCCTACTGCCTCAATTTCCTCAGCTATGTCGCGCGCACTTCTTATTTTGGTCCCTTTGAACGCCATGTGTTCGAGTAAGTGGGAAATGCCGTTGATTTCTGGTTGTTCGCAGCGTGCGCCAGCATCGACCCATACCCCAACCGATGCTGTTTCCAGGTACGGGATTTCTTCGCTAATCACCCGCAATCCATTATCCAGTGTAGTGACTTTTGGCGTCATATAGGTGTCCCTAACTTGCTTCACGGTTCTTTACCACCAATACGGGTACGCGCACGAATATAGGCTTGCAAGGCGTTGAGGTCACGTCCGAGTACATCATAGCGCTCATCGCAAATTAAAGCTTCTGCGAGGTGATCAGGTGATTTCGGACGTCGACCAGTCGCCCGTTCGACAGAATCCGGAAATTTTGCTGGGTGGGCGGTTGCCAATGAAATCACAGGGCCATCATCGTGTGAATGTGACATGCGCGCGGCTGCGACACCCACAGCGGTATGTGGATCTATCAATAACCCAGTCTCGGCGTGAACTCTTTCCATCTCAGAGAGTGTCAACGCTTCGTCGATTGCGACACCGGTAAACAGTCTCTGGGCCGCCTCGACTCTCTCGGGTTCGACCGTAAAACCACCTTTCACACGCAACGCTTCCATACGGCGAGAAATCTGGATCCCGTTGCGATCATAAAGGTCAAACAGCAATCGTTCAAAATTACTTGCTACCTGAATATCCATGCTCGGCGTGATTGTTGATGTCACCCTTCCGGACCAGTATCTTCCAGTAGTCAACACTTGAGCGAGTATGTCATTTTGATTGGTTGCGACGATCAGCCTATTTAGCGGTAGGCCCGTCCGGTGGGCGACATAACCGGCGTAGACATCACCAAAATTGCCTGTCGGCACAGCAAAACTAAGCGGACCATTCGCTAGCCGTGATGCCGCCACATGGTAATAGACTGTTTGTGCCACCACTCTCGCCCAATTGATTGAGTTCACGGCTGCTAGCGCAAGTTCATTTCGGAAAATCTCGTCACTGAACATTGCTTTTACTAATTTCTGACAATCGTCAAATGTGCCCTCGATGGCAACATTGTGGATGTTTTCAGCCATTACGGAGGTCATTTGCCGCCGTTGAACATCTGATACCCGGCCAAGCGGATGTAGAATAAAAATGTCAATATTGGGACGGCCTCGGCAAGCTGCGATGGCTGCCGACCCGGTGTCTCCAGATGTTGCGCCGACGATAGTGACGTGTTCACCTTTCTGTTTCAGGACATGTTCAAACAACCCACCCAAGACCTGAAGCGCAAAATCCTTAAAAGATAAAGTAGGACCATGAAAAAGTTCTAGAAGCCAGTGACCATCCCCTATTTCCACTAACGGCGCCACGTCTTCGTGCCCGAACTTGGCATATGCAGCGCGGGTTATTGCGGTCAAAGTCGAGATATCGATATCTCCATCAACGAAGGGACTCATGAGCGCGGCGGCGTCCTTCTCGTACGGGCCCGCTAAAGTATGTGATTGCTGTCCTATTTGGGGCCAGTCTGTGGGTACGTATAAGCCGCCGTCTGGGGCTAACCCAGTTAACAGAGTGTCTTGGAATCCGATTTTCTGGTCGCTGCCGCGTGTGCTTACATAATTCACGGTGTTGCCTAAAGTTTTCTCGTTAATATTTCCTGATTGCGGGTGACTCATAGAGTCTCGACTGGTCAAGACAGTATTACACTCTGGTTGACTTTGGTGCGCCGGTTTTTACACGTTCTAACAGCACCGGATGAATTGCTGCCCCGCTCGCTATTAGGTTTTCATGCAAGATATTGTTTTGGTTGTATTTGTGAGGCGCGCCAACGATATCCGTCATGATACCTCCACCCTCTCGAACTAGTAAATCTCCGGCTGCGATATCCCAGTCGCTCTTTGGTCTAAATGCAATCACGCCATCCAGTTTGCCCGCCGCTACCAAAGCTAACTTATAAGCGATTGCATCTACTTGCCTCAGTATTGCTTCCGGGAATAGGTGGCTCCAGAGCTGTTGGCGAAGCTCGTTTTTACTGGTCCCCAGCACTAAATCAGGCAACGCTGATACGTTGCTGGTTGCCACTTTTTTGCCATTGAGCCTGGTTCCTCCCCCCTTAAATGCGTCGAAAAGCTGGTCAGTGATTGGATTGTATACAGCTGCCGCGATTGATTCTTGGTTACAAACCAGCGCAATGGAGATTGCAAACTCAGCTATACCTTCAATGAACGCCTTAGTGCCATCAATCGGGTCAATTATCCAAACCCTTTTTGCCTCAGATCGTTTGGAAGGAAGCGGCATTTCTTCGGAAATAAATGTATCGTGGGGGCGTGAGGTTCGAATAATCGAAACTATTTTTTTGTTAACCGCAATGTCAGCATCCGATACTGGGTCCCCCGGTTTCTTCTCATAAACTTCGAAATGACCTCGAAAAAAGGATTTGGCAACCATGCCCCCTGCGCGTGCTGCGTTCAGTGCCAGGGCGTGATCGGATCCAAGTTTATACTCCAAATTAGCCATGGCGATATCTCTTGACGAAGGTCCAGCGCTGTACGCGGGCGACATTAGCGATCTTGGAGCGAGCCCGCCTTGAGAATTAATAAAAGGGAGTGCGTGTTGTGCCGAAATTTCATGGTGCGTATGGTAGCAGGCATTCCTGACCACGTTATGTGCTATTCGCTTTGAATAGAGTTGTGAGTACCCCGGTGGTTTTTGACCGTCGCCACTTTGCTAGGTGGTAGATCGTAGCATAAATTGTCTCTGACCCGCACGCTTTATCGCTGAATCCTCGATGAAACAAATATTTAGCCACATCGGGGCGATGTATTTGCAAACGGAGACTGGATTGCATGAGCCATGGCAACGCACAATAAAACGGCGCTCGTAGTTTTTAATCCGGTAGCGGGAAGCGGGGGTAAATTCCTACTGAATGCAGTTGTGGATGAACTTCGTGCTCTGGATTGGCAAATTGCGATCGTTGAGACCGAACACATAGGCCATGCTAAGGCACTATCCGCCAGTTTGCACGGTTACTATTGCAACGAGCCAGATGTTTTGATAGTCGCAGGAGGGGATGGGACTGTTAACGAGGTTATTAACGGTCTTGCCCACATTGACCGGCTTGACTTGCCAGTTGGTTTGATCCCAATCGGAACAATCAACTTGCTGGCGAGTGAAATTAACCTGCCGCGCAACCCTCAGTTGATTGCGCAAGTCATTTCAAACGGTCGTCTCCGAAATATAGTCCTTGGGAAAATCTCTACTGGTAGTAGCTCGCGGTTTTTTTTAATCACAGCGGGCGTGGGTTTTGATGCGCGGTCAGTGTCGAGAGTTTCGCCACGGCTCAAACGTCTAAATGGGAAGTTGGCATATATTGTAGCTGGGATTGAGGAATACTTGCTGGGCAGATGGCCTTCTTTTCAGGTAACCATCGATGGAGAAGAGTTTGTGTCCCGTTCGGTGTTATTTGCGAATGGAAGGCATTACGCAGGGCGTATGGTATGGGCGCCAGACGCAAATATCGACACGTCTTCGTTGGAAATCGGTATTTATACCCGGATGGGGCGTCTTCGACTCCCAATTTACGCTTTTGGGTTTGTCTCAGGGTGGTTTCGACGGTTCCCAGGAGCCGTAGTTAGGAGTGTGGCTGAGGTTCGGTTGTCGGGACCGTCAACTGAGCCGGTGCAAGCCGACGGAGACGTTGTCGCACATCTTCCTGTCAGTGTATCGGTGGCTTCCGTTAGTGCAAAAATATTAGCTCCAGGGCAATCGTAAAAACTCCAAAATTTGTCAAACGCCCGCCACAGTCATTCCGTCGATGCGCAGGGTCGGCGCATCGACGCCGTATCTGAAACTTAGATCGTCCGCTGGCGTCAGTTGTAGGAACATATCCTTTATGTTACCGGCCACGGTCATTTCATTTACTGGATAAACGAGTTCCCCGTTGTCAATCCAAAAACCTGATGCGCCTCTGCTGTAGTCGCCAGTAATATTATTAAAACTCATGCCCATCATTTCCGTCACATAAAGTCCGTTATCAACATTGGTAATGAGGTCATCTCGTGAGGTTGTTCCTGCCGACATGTAAAGATTTGTTGGCCCTGGGTTTGGAGGCGTTGATGTGCCACGTGAGGCGTGGCCCGTGCTCCGCAACTTTAGTTGTCGTGCCGAACGCGTATCTAGAAGCCAAGTGCTCAGTACACCATTTTTTACAATTTCCCTTGATTCTCCGAGCACACCTTCACCATCGAACGGTCGCGACGAAAGACCTCGTTTTCTCAGTGGATCGTCGATGATATCAACCCCAGCGGCAAATATTTGTTTATTCATTTTGTCCTTAAGAATGCTTGTGCCACGCGCGATGGCTGCTCCCGATATCAGTCCAGCCAAAAGTCTTGGAAAGCCTCCCGAAAGTCGAGGGTCAAAAACCACCGGCACTTGTTGGCTTTTAGCTTTCCGCGGATTGAGCCGACTGACAGCCCTCACTCCCGCACGTGTTCCGATATCTGAAGCCGGGTCTAAGTCACTAAAATGACGGGTAGAGCAATATTCGTAGTCGCGCTCCATCTGCGTTTCCGAGCCGGCAATCACCGAAGCCGAGACACCAAAGCTGGTCGCCCGGTAGCCGCCTGCGAATCCGGCACTGTTAGCTAATGTTATGGCACTTTCACTGGCGCTTGATTCGGCGCCTTCCGTGTTGGTTATACCTTCGACTGAACGAGCCGCGTCTTCGGCAAGAGCCGCTAACTCAAGTAGAGTGGCAGACGATGGCATATCAGTATCTGCCAAATCTAAGTCCACGACCTTTTGGGCGAGTTGGTCTTTGTCTGGTAGACCGCAGCAGGGGTCTTCGGGTGCGTTTCGGGCCATAGTTACCGCCCGTTCGATCAATTCACTGAGTGCAGGAGTTTGCAAATCGGTACTGGAAACTATTGCCTGGCCTTGGCCGACAAAAATTCGTAGGCCAAGGTCGCTGGATTCGGCCCTTTCAACGCCCTCGTTGCGACCTAGTCGCCAACTCGCGCTCGATGATATGGAACTAACCATAATCGCGTCGGCTGCATCGGCGCCGGCGCCACAGGCCTTGGAAACGAAATCGGATAAAAAATCGGGATCGGGCTTTTGTTCTGACATTGATCTCGCTCTATTGCTATGGATGCCAGGGCCATTTTGGTCCTGTACGATTAAAGCTATATCCTGGCTTGGAATAAATTTCGACCTGTCATTATGCAACTGAAGGTTGATGAGATCAGTTCCATGCTAAAATAAGAAAGCCTGCTCATAGAATGGGGTCAATTGTGAAATGATTAAAGACTCGCCAATACTGACTGTCCGGCGCAAATTTCGGCGCCCAACTGATGCGCAGGTGCAATCTTTCAACGAAGCGTCCACCGGGTTTGTCGTTGATAGTCAGGATGGGAACGGTGCCTTGGATTACCGAATTAAGCCGCTGATAGATGATATAAGTAGCGCATTTTTTGGTGTTGCTGTCACCTGCCAGACAGGTCCCTCAGACAACTTGGCAGCTCATGGAGCCCTCGCTCTGGCGGAGCCTGGTGACGTGTTGGTTGTTGCAACGGGAGAATACACGGGAGCAGCTGTAATCGGAGACAATATGGCGCATATGGCAAAAAACAAAGGTGTTCTTGCCATCGTTACTGACGGCGTGTTGCGAGACCTCCCTGGATTGTTGGGCGCCGGTATTCCCATGTATTGCAGAGGAATCAGTCCAAACTCCCCTGCCCGTAACGGACCCGGCACCGTCGGGTTACCAATTACGCTCGGTGGAATTTCCGTGTCATCAGGCGATATTGTTGTGGGGGACCGTGACGGCATTGTTATCGTTCCCCAGCAAAATTTGAATCGGGTAATCGATGAACTGAAAGAGGTGCGTCAAATTGAATCGGCAATGGAAGCAAAAGTTAAGTGCGGCCTTACTGTGAGCGACGGCATTATGGAATTGTTGAACTCGGACAAGGTCCGCAATGTTGACTGATTCATGCGACAGATACATCATCTTTCAGGGTGCCAGTTTTGGTTTCAAATCTGGCAAATGGAGCACTAGAACTTGCTGAATATTCATTCTTTAACCTAAAAGCAGGTGAGGGGTTGTTCGGCGGTGAGACACGGCCTTGTTTATCATGGATAACGACGAGCAATAGTTCATGAGATGATCGTACGTTCGTTGGTAATGAGAAATTTTGGCTTACCTGCGTCAAGAAAATTCACTTCGTCCGCACGTGTGTTTGTGTAAGCTTCCGTAGCATGACCGGCGAGCATTTCGTCAACAGAGTCAAACCAAATGGCGGAGATACCATCCCAATTTGGTTGTTGTTCACGCCTGTAACCTGACAATTTCGTGTGGCTTTGCACATACCGACGAATATTAGGAATTTTCGAGGCCAGTTTTCCGTGGACGCCGCGCCAGTACCGCTGGAATGGCTCTACGTCCATACCTGGCTTACGGACAAGCAGTTCAATTTTTTTCACACCGCCCTCAGGCGTCAAACCATCCTTTATTACGTGCTCTTCTGTTAAAATTAGTTCGGTTCTTTTCTGGTCGATGAAATTAGCTTCATCAGTAGCAACATCCTTATACGCACTTGTGGCCGTCATAGTGCGAAGGACATCGGTATTGTCGACCCATATTTCAGCAAGCCCGTCGTATATCAGAGTGCGTTTCTTGTATTCTTGAATCAGAGGATGGGATTGCACATACCGACGCACATTCGGCAATTGCACTACGATGTCGGTGTGAGTGTTGCGCCAATATGTTTGAAATTCTTCTACTGATATTCCTGATTTACGGTGGATCAACGTGCACGCTTTTAGCACCGTGTTTCTCCGTTTAAGTTATTTCATCGCAGCACAACAGAATGAGGTGAAAATTTGTCTGTCTTATGTTGACAGAAAACCTATGAGATTCGCTCTATTTCCAGATAGACTTACCACTTCCTGGTAACCCGTAGGAGGCCCATTTCTCCGTGACCTGAGCAATCACATCTTCGGTCATGGATATTTTAATTCCCCATTTTCTTCGTGTTTCGGGTGGAACCTTGTTTGTAGCATCTAGCCCCATTTTCCCGCCAAGTCCTGATTCCGGACTCGCAAAATCAAGGTAATCAATAGGAGTATTTTCGAGTAAAGTGATGTCGCGCACGGGATCCATCCGTGTTGCCACCGCCCACATCACGTCTTGCCAATTTCGCGCGTCGATGTCTTCGTCAACCACTATGATCATTTTTGTGTAGAGGAACTGACGCAGATGCGACCATACGCCCATCATGACTCTCTTGGCGTGCCCAGCGTATGTTTTTTTCATGGAGACTATAGCGATGCGGTAACTACATCCCTCAGGTGGCAGCCAAAAATCAACAATTTCTGGAAATTGTAGTGTTAGTAGCGGAATGAATAGTTCATTTAGAGCTTCGCCAAGGACACTTGGCTCATCAGGTGGGCGACCTGTAAAGGTGGATAGGTAAATCGGATTACGTCGTCGTGTTATGGCGCTGATGGTAAACACAGGAAATTTTTCGGCAGAGTTGTAGTAGCCGGTGTGATCGCCGTAAGGCCCTTCGTCCCGATAGTCTTCTAACGATACATGTCCTTCGAGTACTATTTCAGCTTCAGCTGGAACCTTGAGGGGGACTGTCTTGCAACGTACTAACTCTGTTTTCTTGCCGCGAAGTAAACCAGCGAATTGATATTCCGATAAAGATTCCGGAATTGGTGCGACGGCGGAAAGGACAGTAGCTGGATCGGCTCCGATTACTGCTGCGACTGGCAGAGGATCAGGCCGTTTCCCCGACCAATTTTTGTGATGCTGGGCGCCACCGCGGTGAGCAAGCCAACGCATTAATGTTTGGTTGCGTCCTATGACCTGCATTCTATATACGCCGAGGTTAAAGTTTTCGTCGTCCTCTTTTCCAGGGCCTTTTGTGACCACTAGAGGCCAGGTTATTAGTGGGGCTGGTTCATTGGGCCAACAGGTTTGTATGGGCATTGTTGCGAGATCAACATCTTTTCCCTTAAGGAGAAGTTCTTGAACGGGTCCAGCTGAGACTGTCTTTGGTTTCATAGACATTGCCGTTTTAAGTAGAGGCAGCATTTCTACGGCTTCGCGCCAACCACCGGGTGGCTCAGGTTGTCTAAGGGCAGCGAGTGTCTTTCCCAAGGCCCTTAATTCACCAGGTTCCTTGCCCATGCCCCATGCAACACGTTGGGTGGTGCCAAAGAGATTGACCAAAACGGGCATGTCAAATTTACGTACTGCGTCGGCAACGTTCTCGAATAAGACTGCTGGTCCACGTTGGTTGAGTAGTCGAGTTTGAATCTCTGTCATTTCTAAGACCGGAGACACGGATTCCGAGACGCGGACTAGCTCTCCGGATTTTTCCAATCGCTCGACAAACTCGCGCAGACTCTTATAAGGCATTTTTAGATTTTTCGGACATGGCTACTACTACCAAAAGAATTCCTACTTGGGTTTTCATACTCGAGTTGTGCTTTAACCTTTAATTATTAGCTAGCGAGAAAGCCAACGAAAACAATAGATGCGAAAAAATGATTCGACCTAAACATGGTAAGACAATTTTCGGGGTCGTCAAAGTTGACCGTATTCGCTTGCCACGCCAATTGCATGCCTGCAATTGTCAATCCTGCGTAGGCTGGCCAGTGTAAATTTGCAAGTAGGGCAGAAGCTGTTAGACCCAAAATCGTGAAGGTGTAGAACACCTGTATTGCGATCCGGCTGTGTCGACCAAGCCAAAGCGCTGATGATTTAACGCCGATCAACGCATCATCTTCCTTGTCTTGATGCGCGTATATAGTGTCATAACCGAGTGTCCAGGCTATGCCGGATCCGTACAACACGAACGCCTGCCAGTCGAGCGAGCCCATTACTGCTGCCCAGGCAACGAGTGCTCCCCAATTAAATGTCAATCCTAGCCACATTTGTGGCCACCAGGTGATACGCTTCATATATGGATAGAAGATAATTAATGGAATAGAACCAAGCCCTACAAGCATTGCCGTCTCGTTTAATTGTAACAATATCAGTAAGCCAAATAGGCTTAATACGGACATAAATAAAACACCTCGTATCACGGAAATTTCACCGCACGCGATTGGGCGCATTCGGGTGCGTGTGACGAGAACATCGAATTTTCGATCTACGATATCGTTAAAAATGCATCCTGCTCCTCGCATGAAGATTGCGCCCAGCAAAAATAGGAGCAGTAAAGTCACGGTCTCTTTGAGCGTGGGACTCCTCAACGCTATGGCCAGCCAACATGGCCATAAAAGCAACCAATAGCCGATTGGAGAGTCTGCACGGATTAGTTGCAAGTATGGCAGTGCTGAGTGGAATACCAATTTGGACTTGGATATTTCGGACATTTTTTAACTGCGGGCGTTTTGAGCCATCGAGTGGGGTGCAAAGGCACTTCCTTTGGCCTATGACATAACATGTTATCTTTTAGTTTAGTGGCTATTTGGAATATTTCTGACCATGCAAAGCGATAATGACCAAGCCGTCACTCGCCTTTTCGTCGTTGAATCGCTGAAGGCGCAGAAAACACTGAGAGCAAGCGCGTCTCAGGCACACTACTTACGACACGTATTACGGGTCCAGGATGGGTCTCCGATCGCCCTGTTTAATGGGACGGATGGGGAGTGGCTGGCAAAGGTGGAGACGACCGGCAGGGTCAACTGTTCTTTCCTGTTGAAGCAACGTCGGTGTCCTCAGGCGGAGGAGCGAGGACCCTGGTTGCTGTTTGCGCCAATCAAGCAGTTGAGACTAGATTACTTGGTGCAAAAAGCAGTCGAACTGGGAGTCGAACAAATACAACCTGTTCGAACCCGAAGAACAATTGTGAGGGAAATCAATGTGGTGCGTCTCAATGCAAATGCGGTCGAAGCAGCAGAGCAGTGCGGGCGTTTGACCGTTCCGAAAATATGCGCGTATACCGATATCGCCGATGTAGTGGACGGTTGGCAAACAGGTAGAATGTTGGTCTGGGGTGACGAAACGGGTCGTGGAGAGCCGGCATTACACACCTTTCGGAAGTGTGATAGGGATGTGGCATTCCTAATTGGCCCTGAAGGGGGGTTTGAGGATTCCGAGCGAACATTGTTACGGGGGAAGCAATTTGCACGGGCCATAGATTTAGGACCACGGGTTTTGCGTTCGGATACGGCTGTCATAATGGCCCTTGCTTTATGGCAAGGCGTTCTTAACGACCGCTCTCCAACATAATATTACAAAGTTCATTGGCGTCTTCTGCGATCGTATTTACATAGTCGCACGACGCTGCTCCAATTAAGCACCGATCATTATTGTGAGGATGGATGGGGAAAGATATTGATACCAACCAGCAGATTGGGGACAAGCGGATTCTGGTCGAATATCTCGAACAGGGCTGCAGACCCAAGTCTCAATGGCGAATTGGTACCGAGCATGAAAAAATTGGCTATCGGTTGGATGATCTCAGCCCTTTGCCCTACGAGGGCGAATTCGGTATTCGCGCAATGCTTGAGGGCTTGCAAGGGTATGGCTGGCTGCCAGTATATGAAAGCGGGAAAGTCATCGCTCTCTCTAACGATGGCCAATCCATTACTCTTGAACCAGGCGGGCAATTTGAACTGTCTGGTGCGATGCTTGAAACAATTCATGAGACCTGTGCCGAGGTCAACACTCACCTAGACCAGGTGCGAGAAGTAGCCGAAAAACTTGGGGTCGGTTTTATTGGCATTGGAATGCAACCAAAATGGGCACGCAACGCAATCCCTGTTATGCCCAAAAAACGATACCACATAATGCGTTCGTATATGCCCACGAAAGGGAATAAAGGCCTTGATATGATGCTTAGGACTTGCACGGTGCAGGTCAATTTAGATTTCGACTCCGAAGTGGACATGGTGAAAAAATTCCGTGTCGCGTTAGCGCTACAGCCCATCGCGACTGCACTATTTGCCAACTCACCTTTTGTGGATGGCCAACCTAGTGGCTTTTTGAGTGCCCGATCGGAAGCTTGGTTTGATACGGATTCAGACCGATGCGAGATCCCCCAGTTTGTATTTGAGGATGGGATGGGATTTGAACGTTACGTCGAGTTTGCCCTCGACGTTCCAATGTATTTCGTTCACAGGGGTGACGACTACATCGATGCCAGCGGCCAATCGTTTCGAGATTTCTTGGCCGGGAAACTGCCGGCTTTGCCTGGAGAGCAGCCGACTTTTGGTGACTGGTCTGACCACTTAACAACAATATTTACTGAGGTCCGGCTTAAAAGATTTTTGGAGATGCGTGGCGCTGATGCCGGTCCCTGGAATTGGTTGTGTGCACTACCAGCGTTTTGGGTTGGACTGCTTTATGATTCTTCTTCTTTGGAGGCCGCTGCCGAGCTGGTGAGGGGTTGGAAGTATGAGGAAATTGTGGATTTAAGACATAACGTGGCCCGTAGTGGCTTTAAGACAGAATTTCGAGGGCTCTCACTGCAACATGTCGCGGATCAGGTGATCGGCCTGGCCATGGAAGGGCTTAAGCGTCGGGCCTGTCTAGACAATGCCGGTAGTGATGAGACAGGTTTTCTTGCGCCACTTCGTGGCGTTGTCCAATCGGGTCGCACTTTAAGTGAAGAATTGCTCGACGCTTTCTACGGACGCTGGAACAAGACGGTTGATCCTTTGTTTTCGGAATTCTCGTATTGACTGAATTTCTAGAACAGGTCCGATCGATTGGGCCTGATTGCTGTGCTGCAAGGACATTCCAATATTACGTAAAATTACTAAGACGTAGTGTTATCTCAACTCAGTTGCCACTAATCGGGGGATAGTGTGATGGCACGTATCAATATTGAGTTTTCGCGATTCTCGGCTTTCTATACTCCGTTGATTATGACTATGGCTGGAAAGTTTTTGCAACGTGAGGGGCTGGAACCCGAATATACTGTCTCACCACCTGGCACGTCTGCGATTGCGTCTTTGCTTGATGATTCAGTACATGTGGTGCAATCGGCACCGTCGCAAGCGTTTTCCGCTTTAGAAAAAGGTGAGATGCCGTTAGTCACGCATTTCGCTCAAATCAATGAAACGGACGGGTTCTTTTTGAGTGGGCGTACCATCGATCTGGAGTTTTCTTGGTCCAAACTAGTAGGTAAAAAAGTTTTAGTAGATCATGGAGGCCAGCCCCTAGCCATGTTTAAGTACGCATGTTTTAAGGAAGGCATAGAGTTTTCCGCGATTGACGCGGTTGATGCAGGGACGACCGACGAAATGGAACATGCGTTTCGGGATGGCGAAGGGGATTACATTCATGCGCAGGGTCCAACCCCACAACAATTAGAGAAGGAAGGTGTTGGGCACGTGGTCGCTTCTGTTGGTGAGGCCATTGGTGTGTGCGCGTTTTCGAGTTTGGCTGCCACGCGCGACTGGCAGAACAGCGATATGGCGACTGCTTTTATGCGGGCGTACCGCGACGCTCGGAAGTTGATCAACAGTGCGCCCGCATCCGAAATCGCAAAAATAGAGAAAGAGTATTTCCCGCGAGCGGATGTGGATGTGCTTACCGACACTATCGGTTTTTATCAACGTTTAGGGTGTTGGACTCCGCACGTAGAAATTACACGCGAGGCATTCGAAGGTGCGCTTGATGTATTTTTGCACGCGGGCTCGATCACCACGCGGCATGACTATGAGTTTGCAGTCTCAAGTCCTCCCGCTGCGTGACAGTTTTTGCATTCCACATAAGCGAAGCTCGATTAACGCCGTACCCAGTGATCGATCGGATTGTTGCACAGAGACCGTGCTCGATTTCTATGTCAGCGCCTCTGTGCCGCCAACGGTGAGTCCGTCGATTAACAGGGTTGGTTGGCCAACGCCGACTGGCACTCCTTGTCCATTTTTCCCACATGTGCCAATGCCTGGGTCGAGTTTCATGTCGTGACCCACGGCTTTTACTTTTTTAAGAACTTCGAAACCACTTCCGATAAGGGTTGCCCCTTTTACGGGCGCTCCGATGTTTCCATTCTCAATTTTGTAGGCCTCGGAAGCTGAAAACACAAATTTCCCATTGGTGATATCAACCTGACCGCCACCGAAATTTACTGCATAAAGGCCGTTTTTCACTGAGCGTAAAATGTCCTCTGGATCGTCTTGGCCGGCGGACATGATGGTATTTCGCATGCGTGGCATGGGCTGATGAGCAAAACTCTGGCGTCGTCCGTTGCCTGTCGATCGGGTTCCCATAAGCCTCGCGTTCATTCGGTCTTGCATAAGCGCAACCAAGATGCCGTCTTCGATCAACGTGGTTGACTGGGTCGGTGTGCCTTCATCATCGATCGACAGTGACCCCCGTCGATCAGCGATAACTCCATCATCCAGCACCGTAACACCCGGAGCCGCCACTCTCTCTCCCATCAAGCCAGCAAATACGCTTGTCTTTTTTCTGTTGAAATCGCCTTCTAGACCATGGCCAATTGCCTCATGTAGCAGGATGCCCGGCCAGCCCGGTCCCAGAACGACCTGCATTTCACCAGCCGGAGCAGGATCTGCATCTAGCATCGTGACCGCTTGGCGCAAGGCCTCATCGACGTGGCTTTGCCACGTCTCTGGTGTCAGGAACAGATCATATCCGAACCGTCCTCCTGAGCCGTAGCTCCCGCTCTCCATATGCTCATCGTCTCCGATCACGACGGACACGCTAAGACGGACTAGGGGTCGGATATCTCCTACAAGTTCGCCACCGGGCCTAATAAT
Source organism: uncultured Alphaproteobacteria bacterium (assembly GCA_913044255.1). GTDB lineage: Bacteria > Pseudomonadota > Alphaproteobacteria > UBA7887 > UBA7887. The sequence goes on along the minus strand of CAJWOI010000005.1, from coordinate 3,780 downwards.
CTCCACTGCTTGCCAATTCCCGGTGAGTGATGCCATCACTTGACGCACACGAGGGTCTTTTGCTCGTGCATAGGCGTCGATGTTTTGCAATAACTCAATTTTCTTCTCGAATGGTGTTCCCTGAAGCGGGTTGTCGTCTACATAAAGTTGTTGGTTTGTTGCTATCGGTGCCGTTTCCATTTGGCCGGACGCCCCAGTTCGCACGGCCTTAACAGTGCTGCTCGCTCGTCGTATTGCGTCTTCGCTTAGTTCCGACGCATGTCCGTAGCCCGTCGCTTCTCCTGAAACCGCACGTAGTCCAAACCCCTGGGAAGTATCGAAACTGGCTGCTTTGAGTTTTCCATCGTCAAAAGAAAAGCTCTCAGACTGACGATATTCCAGAAACAATTCACCATCATCAGCTCCATGGAGTGCGTCACTCACGATTGACTCGATCTTCCCTGGTTGCATACCAGTACGGTCAAAAAATAATTTGTTGAGGCGGGCAATATCGGTCATGAATAAGATCCTGGATTCTGGAGATTTCACGCGGCGGACGAAGCGTTTAATATGTACCCTATCAACTCGAAGTAGCCAACCAAACGATGGTTCCAGGCACACTCAGATTTCCGACCATAGCCGTCGACGGCATACGCCTGGACCTTAACAGAACGCGACTGATTCCTGGTGATACCGTGAAGGGACCGGAGAAAGGTGCAAGGGTGGTTCTTACGATGCCGACTTTCGACGGATGCGACCATGTCTCTGCTCGACGGTTTTCGGAACTGGTGAAGGGTGCACCCCAATCGTGGCTTTGCTTGGCCATCAGTCTAGATTATACACCGATTCGCGAAGCTTGGGGTGAGGCTGCGGGATGGTCAACGCCTGTGGTTGAATTTGGAGAGTTTAAGGAACAATTCGGAGTGTTTGTTCCGCGCCTCGGCCTACTTGTGCCGGCCCTGTTCGTGATTGATGTATCAGACTGCCTACTCCATTGTCAGGTTGCAAACGCGCTTGATGGTAGCGTTGATTTCGAGGCTGCTTGTGACGTGCTGCTGGGATAAGATCTTTTTACGAACGAAATATTGGGCTGGCCATTATGGATTTGTCTCTTGAAACTTCTCTGAAATTCGGTGTGCAGACGATTTGTCGGCGGACCGAACCAGCGGTTGGTCCATGGGCACCTGACACTGAGGACGCGCGACGTCTTATTCGACTAGTTGATGATTTGGGTTACGATTCAATGTGGGTGGGAGATCATGTTGCATTTACAATCCCAATTCTTGACTCCATTACCCAACTGGCTTGGGCATGTGGACAAAGTGAGCGGCTGACCTTTGGAACAGGTATTTACTTGCTTCCTCTGCGCCATCCGACACCCGTTGCCAAAATGATTTCAACCCTAGATCATCTTTGCGGTGGCCGGTTGATTTTCGGGGTTGGGGTCGGCGGGGAATTTCCAGACGAATTTGCAGCCTGTGGGATACCAGTAAAGGAACGCGGAGCTCGTTTAAATGAAGGTATTGCCGTGCTGCGAAAATTGTGGAATGGCGGAGAGGTTGAGAACAATGGCAAATTTTACCCCTTTCCCAACGTTGAATTGTTGCCAACTCCGCGTCAAAAAGGTGGTCCACCTATATGGTGCGGTGGGCGCTCCGATGGTGCTCTAACTCGTGCTGGCGCACTTTGTGATGGTTATATTTCGTATGTTGTAACTCCTGAAATGTTCAAGAATGCCATGGAGAAGATAAGTCTTGCAGCAGAGGAGGCGGGTCGTGATGTGGGCGAGTATGGAACAGGCCATCTTCTATTTTTGCGGATCGACGACAGCCATGAGAAGGCGCTGGATGCTGCGACGGAAGCACTGAGTGTGCGTTATGCCATGGACTTTCGTCGGCCCGCGGAAAAATATTGTGCACTCGGTTCACCTGCCGATATTGCAACCAAAATAGATGCCTTTAAATCCGTGGGAGTTCGTCACTTTGTACTCGACTTTGTTGGACCCTATGAGCAACGGGACCAGCAGATCGAGCGCTTTGCACAAGAAGTGCGTCCATTGTTAGGTCTGGATTAGCGGGGTGTGAGGCCGTGCCCTTGTGGGGACGATTTTTAGGTCAGGCAATTGAGCGAGTGGAAGACGCCGCGCTTTTGATGGGGCGTGGCCGGTTCGGTGATGACCTTCCAGTTCGTGCTGATACGTTGCATGCGGCATTCCTACGTTCGCCGCATGCTCACGCGGAGTTAGGTGTGATCGATGTGTCCAGCGCCCTCGCTATGAAGGGGGTGGAAGCCGTTGTTACTGGTGATCATGCAAAGGTGCATACGAAGCCATTCATCGCTGGCGTCAAGCAGCCCATGGCACATTACTGTATTGCGGTAGATCGGGTTCGCTACGTTGGGGAACCTGTCGCCATTGTGGTCGCGCAAGATCGGTATGTTGCGGAGGATGCGCTTGAAAAAATCCATGTAACTTATCAGCCTTTGTCCGCTGTAGTGGAGTCCGAGAAATCCATCACACCGGAGGCGCCTGTGCTGCATGAGGCGGTCGGCAGTAATCTCGTGAGCGATCGTACGTTTGTCTATGGTGCTCCCGACGAGGCTTTTCTGAATTCAGATCAGCAGATAGGCGTAACTGTTCGTTACCCCCGAAACAGTTGTACCCCAATTGAGTGTTTTGTCGTTGTAGCCGAGTATGATCCAGCTAAGGGCGGCTACGATGTGTTGGCCAATTTTCAGGGCCCTTTCACGCTTCACTCGGTGATGGCATTGGCGCTTGGAGTTTCAGCAAACTGTTTGCGACTCCGGACGCCACCCGATTCAGGAGGCAGCTTTGGCGTAAAGCAGGCCGTATTTCCTTATGTTGTGGCAATGGCACTTGCCTCTCGCCTTGTTTGCCGGCCGGTAAAGTGGGTTGAGGACCGCCTTGAGCATCTTCTGGCAGCGAACGCGGCAACGGGAAGGGTCACCAGAATAGAGGCGGCAGTGAACAATGAGGGTGAGGTTACCGCGTTTGATATTGATCAGCTTGAGAATTGTGGTGCTTACCTGCGAGCGCCTGAGCCGGCCTCTCTGTATCGAATGCACGGTAATCTTTCTGGTGCTTATAAATTACGTCATGTTCGGGTGCGTAATCGTGTGGCTTTAACGAATACCGTCCCGAGTGGTCTCAATCGGGGATTTGGTGGCCCGCAACTTTATTTCGCTATTGAGCGCCTGATGGATCGGATTGCTGCGAAGTTACATATCGACCCAATTGAATTGAGAAGGCGAAACTTGGTTTTGGCTGAGCAATTTCCTTACCGGTGTCCGGCCGGCGCATTGTTGGACTCGGGTGACTATCGGCGCTCTGTTGATCTCGCTGTGGCTGATGGCAAGTATCAGGAGTTGCTGTGTCGTCGTGATCAAGCACGAGCAGAGGGGCGTCTTTACGGTATCGGGTGTTCAGCTGTGGTGGAGTCGAGCATGTCCAATATGGGGTATATCACGACAGTATTGAACGCCGAGGAACGTGTACGTGCCGGCCCAAAGAACGGTGCATTGACGATTGTCACAGTGGCGCTGGACCCGCTTGGTTCGGTGAGTGTCACGATTGACTCTTTGCCTCAAGGACAGGGCCACCGGACCGCTATTTCCCAAGTGATAGCTGAAGTGTTTGGAATTTTGCCAGAAGAGGTTGCGGTTGAGAGTGGCTTTGATAGCGCCGTGGTGGGTTGGTCGATCGCAGCTGGCAGTTACTCCAGCCGTTTTGGTCCGGCCGTAGCTGGGACAGCGTATTTAGCTGCGACTCGTCTTCGAGACCGG
>CAJWOI010000004.1 GCA_913044255.1 uncultured Alphaproteobacteria bacterium | reverse complement strand
TCGAACTGCAACATTGGGGCCAGGCGAAATGTTCGGGGAAATTGCTGCGCTTGGCCGAACTCAGCGCACAGCGACTGTTTTTGCTGTGGGCGACGCAGAGCTTCTCGAAATTCGATGGCAGGGATTGAAAGAACTGCGCCGAAGGGTTGATGAGTTTCGCAAACACGTCGATAGCCTATACCGGCAACGAAGCCTCACCGTACATTTGCAAGCAATACCGATGTTGGCGCATCTCAGCGATGAGGTAATCGAAAAAATCGCTGACGAGACCCTATTCGAGAACTATGGAAATTTTGACTGGCATACGTCCTACAATCGCTTAACTGAGGGGCGACCCGAAGAACGTCTCGCCCGTGAGCCGGTAATTGTTGCAGAAGGCGACTATCCGGACGGATTGCTACTAATCCGTTCCGGCTTTGGGCGGATCAGTAAGTCTGTCAATAACGGTCATCGGACCTTGCAATATATTGGAAGCGGCAATGTGTTCGGTCTACCCGAGATTCTCCATAACTGGCGCCACGACGATTCAAGGCCATTGCAGACCAGTCTTCGGGCACTGGGGTACACGGATATTCTCCGAGTGCCAACCAAGATTATTGAGGAACTGGTACTGCCAACGCTGACAGATGAGGCGTTGAGCCAGTTGGCCGGTCCAGCTCATCCGGCCAATAGTAGTGACGACGTGAATGCAAGTGGAACCGAGGATTTGGACGCCGGTATGTTGGAGTTCCTGGTCGAATACCGTTACATCAACGGCAGCGCAACCATGTTAATTGACCTCGACCGTTGCGTTAGATGCGACGAATGCGTCATCGCCTGTGCCAATGGGCACAACAACAATCCCCGTTTCAACCGACACGGGCGGCGCTACGACCATTACATGGTGGCCAATGCTTGTATGCATTGTGCGGACCCCGTGTGTATGATTGGCTGCCCAACCGGTGCCATTCACCGGTCCTCGTCATCAGGTCAGGTGATAATAAACGACGATACATGTATTGGCTGCTCTACTTGCGCCAACTCGTGTCCTTACGACAACATTCGTATGGTCGATGTGCGGGATCATAACGGTGCGTTCATTCTTGACGAAGCGATGAGTGCGCCAATTGTAAAAGCTACCAAATGCGATCTTTGCGTTGACCAACTAGGCGGCCCCGCCTGTCAAAGAGCCTGCCCTCATGACGCACTCAAACGCACTGATATGAGTGATCTGGGATCGCTTGCAGATTGGCTGGACAGGTAATGAGCTTCACCTCTCGCCGGTTACGAAATGTAGGATTTGCTATTTTAGTTGTGGTACCGACCGCCATATTGATAGGTCTTCAAGCCTTCAACGTGGCATTGTATCAAGAACAGTTTTTATCTGGCTGGCTGCTGCTTGGGGCGATCCTATTGTTAGTGCTCTACAACGTCCGAAAAAAGATTAGCATGCTGCCGATTGGAACTGCTGCCAATTGGCTTCAGCTGCATATTTACTTGGGTCTTATCTCTATTTTTTTGTTTTTGCTTCACATTAACTGGCGGATTCCAGACGGCTGGCTGGAAGGACTGCTCGCAGTTTTCTTTATTGGAGTATCCCTGAGCGGTGTCATTGGACTCTACCTTAATCGCCGGCTTTCAAAATTACTAACTCGGCGTGGCGAGGAAGTAATTTTTGAACGTATTCCCGGCTTTATCGCAAAATTGCGGAATGAGGCGGAGGCACTCGTATTGGAATGTGCTGTGAACACTAGTTCCTCAACTATTAGTGATCATTATGGTGACCACTTAGCTCCTTTCTTTTCTGGGCCAAAAAACCTTATTCGCCATTTTCGGGGTTCTCGACGAGCCCTGTTCGATCTGGTCAAACAAACGTCAAATATGGACCGCTATTTAAATGATAAGGAACGGGAGTTTGCGGAAAAACTTCGTCAACTGATCGAAAAAAAAGATGAACTCGATTACCAATATTCTCTGCAGGCAATTCTTAAGGCCTGGTTGTTTGTTCACATACCGCTCACGTACGGAATGATAATTTTAGCAGCCATACACCTGGTACTGGCGTACGCCTTTAGCGGAGGCCTTTGATTGTGGCTCAGATCCAGCATTTCTCGTTTCGAGAAAGTTCGTACCTGCGCCCTACCCAGAAGTGGGTCTGTGGTCACCTTACCGAAGGTAAACCGTGTCAAATCGGACCAGATAACAGGGGAAACTGCAGAGCCACCTCGGAGTGCCAACCACGCCGAGATGGATCGCGATGGCAATGCACACGCTCTCAACTTGCGGGCGGGCCCTGCAAGGAGGGCCCACTCCCAGACGGCAAGTGTTGTCGGACCATCCCGAAATGCCTGCCAGTGCGAAGCTGGCGTGCAAAGCGGGGAGCAGCAACTAAATGGGTAGTGTCGGTCACAATCGGCCTTATTCTATTGTGTATCGCCGGGGACGGTAGACAGCAGTTTATAAATCCTGGGAGTCTAACCTCGCAACACGCTGAACTTTCGAATTGTGGCAGCTGCCACAGCGCATTTGAATCGACACCGACAGAATGGCTTCGTGCTGCTTTTACCAAGTCAATGGTGAAGGATGACAGCCAACGGTGTTTGACCTGCCACAAAATGGGCAGCAATGCCTTCAAGCCACACAGCATCGCAGCTGACACGCTAACTTCCCTAACAAAAACAGCAACAGTAACGGACTCTTCTTCGGCAGTTTTGAGCGTACAAATTGCCAAGACACTTTTGAAAACTCCTAGTGAAGAGTCCCGCGTCTTGGTTTGTGGAAACCACCACAGTGAACACCATGGCGCCGGCTTTGATCTGACCACCATGTCTGACGAAAGCTGCAACACCTGCCATAAAGCTCAGTTCGCCAGTTTTTTCGAAGGGCATCCAGCATTCGTATCGTATCCCTATCAGCGTCGTACAGGGATCCAGTTCGACCACCTTAGCCATCTTGGGAAACATTTTCTGGCAGAACAAAGTAAATCTCATGCATCTGAAGGCTGTGGAAGCTGTCACGAACCGGACCCCGCAGGTCAGAAGATGCTGGTGAAGTCCTTTGACGCTGTATGTGGTGCATGCCACAGCAGCCAGATTGAAGGTGAAGGACGAGCGGGTGCCAAAGGAATCGCTGTTCTCAATGTTCCGGGAATAGACGTATATACGCTTCAGGACCGCTCAGCAGCTGTTGGAGAATGGCCTGAGTTTGCGGAGGCGCCTGTCACTCCTTTTATGGATCTTCTGCTATCCGGCCAAAAAAATTATCGTGCTGCCAAGACGATCCTTGAAAACGTTGATCTAATGGATTTAGCGGACGCTACCGAAGAGCAAATCGGTGCTGTCGAAACACTAGCCTGGAGTGTCAAAGGTTTGTTTTTTGATTTGCGTGCAAATGGACTGTTAGAGCTAAAAACACGCCTAGAAACTAACTTCGAACGGGAATTAGTAACGGACGAACTAGCTCGGCTAACCGGCCTCCTGCCGAGCGGGGTGGTTGAGGTCGCTCACACCAAATGGTTCCCGAACCTCGTTATTGAGGTTTCACGACAGCGAAAGGGTGAGAGAATATTTATGCCATCCGATAATGACGTTGAAAATGAAGATTCGGATGGTTTGACCTCGGTCAACGGAAGTGATGAAGCAGATCTAAGCGACGATGAAATCGACCTGGGAGACGATGAAATCGACCTGGGAGACGATGAAATCGATCTGGGCGACGATGAAATCGACCTGGGCGACGATGAAATCGATCTGGGCGACGATGAAATCGACCACAATGGAAACGACCCGGAACTAAAAGAACCTTCAAAGGGTGAAGATTGGGCAGCGGCGGGAGGCTGGTATCAAGATGACGATACCTTTACTCTGAGGTACCGCCCTGTGGGACACGGCGATATTTTTATCCATAGCTGGTTAGAGGTCACTTCGCAATCCGCCGTTTCGGTTGACTCAGAGGACCTGGGACACAAAACAAAGCCTCAATGGATGACCGATATCTTTGAGGAGTTGGCAAACGCAAAAGGACCTGGGGTATGTACTAAATGTCACTCAATTGATCAGAGTGACAATGAAGGTGTACTTGTCAATTGGCGCGGTGCGCAGCCTCACCGGAGTAAACATACATTTACGACATATTCCCACGAGTCCCATTTCAGTCTTCTTGATGAAACGGGCTGCGTAACCTGCCACACAGTGAACCAGGAAAGTGAGTTTTCAGTCGGTTTTGAGGATCGTGACCCAACCACCTTCATGAGTAACTTCAAGCCCATGGAACAGGCTGTATGTGCCAACTGCCATCAAGCCAAAAAAGCAACAGACAGCTGTCTCACTTGCCACAATTATCACGTCGGTGAATTTACTCAAGCTGTTCCCATCACAAGCGAAATGCTAGCTGCCAGCAGCAATTAGTGGGCGAATACGCTTTGAGCTAACGTTTTATGATTTTGGAAAAACTGAATAACATGCGCTACGCTGCACTGAACGTGAAATTTTTGAAATGAGTCATAATTTATGTGTTGAACTCGTTGTGCATAACGAGCATTTGACGCACAGCATTTCCAGCCGCGAGTTTATCAAATCCCTCGTTCAAGTCTTCTATACCAATATTCCCGCTCCGCAGTTTATCCACTGCTAACTTACCTTGCTTATAGAGGTTGATAAATTTTGGTACGTCCTGCCGCACCACGGAGCTTCCCATGTAACTTCCCTTTATGGCTCGCTCGTTAACCACGAGCTCCGCATGCGGAACTTCGAATTTGTGCTGGTGCTGCGACAACCCAGAACTAACCGTCATTCCCCCACGACGGGTAATGGCATAAGCAGTCTGCATAGCCTGCACAGCACCAGCCACCTCAAAAGCGAATTCAACTCCACCTTTTGTGGCTTCAATCACCTTATCAACGCAATCCGCATCGGAGGCATTAAAGGTATCTGTGGCCCCCAACTGTCGAGCCAGGCCGAGTTTGTCATCGGCGACATCGATGGCAATAATCCTACCCGCTCCAGCAACCACTCCACCAAGGAGCGCGCACAGCCCCACTCCGCCAAGTCCAACAATCCCTATGGTCGATCCAGGAGGAATTTTAGCAGTATTCACGATGGCGCCGACACCGGTCACAACGGCGCAACCAAACAACGCCGCATCAACCATTGGCACATCCTTGTCTATGACAATTACCGAATCCTCACAAGCAACCATGTATTCAGCAAAACAAGAAACGCCGTTGGTATGATGTATAGGCTTTCCGTTGAGCGAAAGTCTACGATTCCCGTTGATCAGAGCACCGGTAGCCCGGGCGTTGAAAGCAATACTACAAAGGTTTGGGCGACCCGTAGTGCAGTACTCACATTCCCCACAAATCGGCACAAAACTCATAACAACATGGTCACCAGGTTTGCACTGCGTAACGGCTTTGCCAACTTCTTCCACCACGCCTGCGGCCTCATGGCCCGGCACCATCGGAACTTTTCGTTCCATTACACCACGAATCATCGACAAATCTGAATGACAGAGGCCCGCTGCACCAGTCTTGATAAGCACCTCATCATCACCTGGTGGCTCTAAGTCGAGATCCTCCACGACCAATGGGTTTGACTCGGTAAATGGATGCTCCTTGCCTTGTTCATACAGAACCGCAGCCTTTATCCTCATTTAACCCTCCCGACGCTATGTCTTTACCAGCGAGCTTGGCCGTTATTATAAAACTAAAACACTGTGACCATAAGCGCTATACTCAGACACTCAGAGAATTTGATCAAGCAGGTTCGAACAAGTCGAATCTAGCTTGGCTCACATTCTTTATTTGCAAAATGTAAATGACTGAAACGGCTCATCTGTGGCATACCGATAAACTCCCCGCAATCCTGGAATCTAATTTACTTTTTCAAACAAAATTGACCGTAATTCGATCATGAGCTTAAGCGAAATAAAAGCGCTGACCTTCGATACAGGCGGCACTATTCTTGATTGGCACACAGGATTTCGAACCGCTATGGCGGAACTTGGCGCAAAATATGGCGTGGATAAGAACTGGGCGGCGCTCGCCAATGAACTTCGTCGACGCTCGCTGAAGAAAATGCTGAATCTCGGCGAAAAATCACCACCAACCTATAATATGGACGATTCACACCGGCTAAGCTTAGATGAAATCCTCACTGAAAATGAACTCGGTGCAACGACCGCCGAAGAACGTCAAAATATCTGGTGGAACCGTGTGCACAGCCTGCGTTGCTGGCCAGATTTTCCGAACACCCTGCCAAGGCTTTCTGAAAAATATATATGTGCCTCCTTCACATTGCTAAGTGTCAGAATTATCGTCGACACAGCTAGAGCAAATGGTTTGAAATGGGATGCTGTACTTTCATGTGAAATTTACGGGAAATATAAGCTATTGCCCGAGGCCTATATGACAACTGCCAAGTTACTCAATCTCCAGCCAAGCCAGTGTTTAATGGTGGCTTGCCACAACTTTGATCTTGATGCTGCAAAAAACGTTGGCTTCAAGACAGCGTTCGTTCGGCGACCGGACGAATGGGGACAGGAAGGCCCACCGGATCCCAATCCCAATCCACACCACGACATAATTGTTGATGACTTTCCGAGCTTGGCAAATCATCTCGGAGTTTCCACTTGAACCATCTTTGGCTTGAATACCTTGAATTATGGAATCACATATTGATGGGAGATCAAAAGCATTTACCAAATATTTTAAACCTAAACTCAGGTGCTTCTATGACCGCACACGAAAATAATATGTCACCGCGCCACACCTTTCTCCGACGATTCGTGGTACGGAGGTGAGTAAATAACCAAACATTTTACTGGCGTCTCGCTGATCGCCGTAAAAGAATGGGGTGTATCTGGAGGAAAATAGCACGTATCTCCCGGCTCCATTTCCCCCACCTCTCCGTCAACTTCTGCCCGCGCACGCCCCTCTAAAACATAAACAACTTGCTCAATTCCAGGGTGTAAATGAGGTTGAGCACCTCCATCTTTCCCGACAATACCGAGAACAATTTCTATGTTTTTAGCACCAACGGTTTCTTCCCCAATTAAACGCCGGTTTTGCGTTCCCAAATGGTTAGCCGGACTATATGCTTCTATGTCCTTCGCCCGGACGATATGACGCAAATTCATTGTTTCTTTCATAAGTCACTCCATTACCTGGTCTTCTAAAACATTTATGGGATGCACGTCTACTCTATATAAATCGCATGGCTAAGGCAGTAAAACCAGTCATCTTCCCCCTAGGGCACGTGGTATGCCAGGGTAGTTAAAATATATAATTCTCTCTCGTTCTCTCGCCTTCAATTTGAGAGATTCTTGTTGAGGCTTTCTTGGGATTTTTTTTCAGATAGACGTCTTCCAATATTGAAAGTGTATTTTGAAAATTGTATGGCTGGTTATTGTTTGAGTTTCGAGGAGTCGAATAACCTATGAGTATAAGAAATAAAGCTTTTATCGCTGGGATCTATGAACATCCCACACGAAAAGCGACAGACAAGTCTGTCGCTCAGTTACACGCCGAAAGCGCCGCCGGAGCACTAAATGATGCCGGACTAGGCCCCGACGACGTAGATGCGTACTATTGCGCCGGTGATGCACCGGGTCTTGGGTCTCTGTCTATGATCGACTACATGGGACTCAAAAATATTCGCCACATGGACTCGACCGAAACAGGTGGCTCCTCCTACGTCGTTCACGTTGGACATGCAGCACAGGCAATAGCCATGGGGAAGGCAAACGTGGCCCTTATCACTCTTGCGGGACGGCCCCGTGCCGATGGGATGGCCACGGGAACTGCACCACGTAACTACGACTCAACAGCACCAGATGTCCCCTTCGAATTTATATATAACCCAACCGTAGCGAATATGTATGCCATGGCCGCACGTCGCCATATGTACCAGTTCGGTACCACGAGCGAGCAACTAGCGTGGATTAAAGTGGCTGCCTCGCACCATGCACAACACAATGAATACGCAATGCTGCGCAACGTGGTGACGGTAGAAGACGTAATCAATTCCCCGATGATATCTGATCCGCTCCATCGCCTTGATTGCTGTGTCATTTCAGACGGCGGTGGCTCCATTGTTGTTACCAGTCCTGAAGTCGCAAAATCCCTTAAACGAGACTGTATTAAAATCCTAGGTCACGGCGAGGCACCAAAAAGTATCGATAACGGACAGGTAGACCTGACCTACACCGGTGCATGCTGGTCTGGCCCGATTGCCTTTCAAGAAGCCGGATTGTCGCCTTCTGATATAGACTACGCCTCGATATACGATAGCTTCACCATCACCGTACTTGAAACCATAGAGGATCTTGGGTTTTGCGAGAAAGGCCAAGGTGGGGCTTTTGTATCAGATGGGAATCTGATTTCCGGCCAAGGCGCTCTTCCATTCAATACAGATGGCGGTGGCTTATGCAACAACCACCCGATGAACCGTGGAGGATTGACCAAAGTCCTCGAAGCTGTTCGTCAACTCCGTGAAGAAGCCCATCCTGCCGTTCAAGTAAAAAACTGCCAAGTCGCGCTTGCACACGGCACCGGGGGATCAATCGGAACACGTATGGCAAGCTCCACTGTTGTCCTTGGGAGGGCGGACTCATGAGCAAAGAAAGAATATTTCCAGCACCACCGGTAAATGTGGAATACGAAGAATTTTGGTCCAAAGCAAACAACGGAAAGTTACTTCTGCCCCGTTGCATGGACACCAACCAATTTTTTTGGTACCCCCGGAAAATTAGCCCCTTCACCCTAAGTGCCAACGTCGAGTGGGTGGAAGCGGTTGGGAGAGGAGTGATTTATACCTTTTCTGTCATGCGTCGCGCTGATCCCCAGTACGTCATCGCATATGTTCGCCTTGTCGAGGGCATTACGATGATGACAAATATAGTGGAATGTGACCCGGATACTCTGGAGGTAGGCCAGCCAGTAGAACTACTCATGCAAAAATCAGAAAATGGACAGAAAATCCCCGTGTTTAGACCAGTGTGATTTACCCACGTACAAATTTCTGCAGACAACCAACGAGCAATCGTCTCGACGCATGCCGCGCTAACACGCCTTCAGAGAAGATGGGGTGGTACACGCCTATCATCCCCCAACGAAATTCGACGAACTTCGTCACTGTCTGTCGGCAAATGGCCGAGTTTTGCCTTGGGCGCTTCACCCTCAACCACCTCGTTACACAAACGGCCGACACCCGTTATTTCAACCTCGACTATGTCACCGGGCTGGACTGCACGAGAATTGGCGGGCGTCCCAGTCAACACAAGATCTCCCGGAACCAAAGTAATATGGCGAGCTAGATCAGCGATCAGGTAATCGATGCTGAACCACATGTCTTCACCTATCACTGCCTCTTGCACAATTTTCCCGTTGCAGTACGTGCGCAAAGTAGAATCGCGCACATCTATGCCACTCACTATGCCGGGCCCGATTGGACAAAGTGTGTCAGCGCCCTTTACACGAACCATCGATCCAGAGTCCGTATCCCGCATATCCTGCAAACCAGCATCGTTTGCGACTGTGAAACCAGCGATATGGTCCCACGCATCCTCAAGCAGGATATTTCGGGTTACTTTCCCAATCACAACAGCTAACTCTCCTTCATAATTCAAATACATGTGACCACCAGGCCGAACAAGCTGGCCACCATGTGAGTTGAGAGAAGAAACTGGTTTGTGAAAATAAGTCGGCGTCGTCGGCTCACCTTCACCACCGAATTCATACCAGCGTGACCTATAATTCCCATGGGGACAAATGATCTTTGTGGGGTCGCACGGCGGCAAGTGCTGTACTTCGCTCTCGGCCACTGTACGCCCGTCGTCTAGTTCTAGTCCTGCATCAGTGACCGTACACCAGTGAACGCTCCCTGCAAAAATGACACGTCGAAGTTCATGCCTTGGCCCTTTCAATACTTTCATTCTACGTCCCTCCTTTTGCGATCTGGTGTCGGAATTTTATTTCCCAATAAACCAGGCCAGGAATTTCTCCTTACCCAAGGCGTCATGTCTTTATTTGTGTGCTCTCCAATTTTTCATAACCACGTCTATACAAAATAGACTCAGCCCTGCACTGAATTGTTGTACATGCCTCGGCTCGCCATGAAACCATGTGTGCTATAGGGCGAAAGAAATATGGCTTTGCTTCGAAACTCGGACCAACTTTCATATATTCTTCGGCTCAATTCGTCCTCTTCAGCAACTTCTGAAACCACCTCGTCCGACACTTCAAATAATTTTTGCGAAACTTCCTCTGGAAACTGGTGAAGCGATATATTGAAACGATGCACTAGCACTTTGAGTGCTTCAGCGTTCCCATGGTCAATTTCCGCTGTCATTTGCGTAGTCTCGTGTCCAGCCGCCTGCCTGACGATAGCTCTCAGATCTTTGGGCAGCGCCATATACAATTCTTTATTTACAGTGAGCGGGTTGGCTGGACCTGGCTCCAGGATACTTGGACCGTAATAATACTTTGCCGCCTTGTGTAATCCCACAGCAAGATCAGCATACGGCGCAATCCATTCCGCCGCATCCACCAATCCGGTTTGAAGCGCAGGTAGAATTTCACCTCCCGAAATATTCATGGTTACCGAGCCAAGTCGCGTAAGAACCTCGGCGCCAAGCCCAGGAATCCGCATCCGAAGGCCGTCAAAATCCTCAGTGCTCTTAATCTCCCGATTATACCACCCACCCATGTTGGTACCGCTATTGCCAGCGAGGAAACCTTGAAGTCCGAACCTGTCGTAAAGCTCATCCCATAGCTCCTGCCCCCCACCGCTGTGGATCCATGAGTTGTGTTCCAGGGGGGTTAAGCCACCGGGGAGGCCACAGAAAAAAGCCATTGCCGGGTGTTTAGCAATCCATATGTAGGGCGCTTCATGCATGCACTCAGCTATACCTTCTCTCACCGCATCAAACGCCTCATAAGCCGGAACAAGTTCTCCTGCCCCGTATATTTTTATAGTTAACCTTCCGTCCGACATTTCCTTTATTGCGTCCGCGATTCTCTGAGATCCAGTCCCTAGCCCCGGAAAATTTTTTGGCCATAAAGTTACCATCTTCCATTCAATCCTATTTTTCGCTAACGCTGGAGCAGATGGTTTAAAGTTTGAAACAACGGCAGCGCTGGCGCCGACCCCCATTGTTTTTAGAAACGATCTTCGCTTCATGTTATTCTCCCGGTTTTGATCACACCAATCCGCACCTACAACTCTACAAGATGTGACATCCGAACATGCTAAAATCTATGGCAATTTATCTAGTATACTATAAATATAAAATGGGTCTCTGCATGCCCAACACTCCAAAGGTGTGTTCACGACAACATTTTCGTTGCAGGTTTCAAATCTAGTGCTTATGCACCACACAATAGAACCGCATTTTTTTGCAGAATCGTGTGTCACAAATTACGAATGCAAGAGTGGCATCTCCTCACCCTCAAAAACCTTGCGCGAGGGCAACATGGCTGTCAAACATTGGCCTCAAGAAAGCGCTAGAACTATAAGATCTAGGTTGGGGCAGCACGCTTGTTAGAGGGGTATGAACGATGATAATGCCGAATACATTTCGGGAAAAATTGGACAGAGGTGAGCCCACAGTCGGGACTCATTTTTTGTCGCCCGATCCCGATATCCCTGAATTAATTGGCGATACTGGCCTGTACGACTACGGGGAGTTTTGCGCTGAATATGCAGCCTTTGATATGCAGTTGCTTTACCACATGGCTCGAGCGGGGCAATGCGCAAATTTGCCATTAATGATTAAACCCGACCAAAAAAGTGAATCCTTTTGGGCACAGGCAGCGCTCGGAGCGGGTTTCAAATCCGTTTTATTTACTGATGTTCGAACCGTTAAAGACATCGCTCGGTGCCAGCAAGCGATCAGACCTGATAACCCGACGAATGGTGGTCACATGGGAGTGAAATTGCGGCGCCCGGCACTTAGCGGGTATTCCGATCAAGGACCCGGAAGTTCCCCCGAAAGTTATGTTCAGGATTTAGAATCCATAGTGTTTCTCATTATGATTGAAAAACACATGACTGTTGAAAACATTGATGAAATTCTCTCTGGAGCAAAGGACTACGGGGTTGACATGACCCAGTGGGGACCAGCGGACTATGGTTTCTCCCGAGGAAAACCTAATCTGATGAACACCCCAGAAATTTGGCCCGTAGAGGAATTGATAATTCGCAAATGTCTGGAACACGGCATCCATCCACGTATTGAAATCGGGGACAGCGATAAAGCGAAACGATATATTGACCTCGGCGTGCGACATTTCTGTGTGGGTTGGGATCGGTTTTTTTATCAAAAAAATCTCCTCCAGATTGGCGAAAAAATGAATAAAATAGTGAAAGAACTGTAGATACATCTTTGAACTTTCCATAGAATAGTACGCAGTCGAGGCTACACTGGTGTACAGTACGCGCTGATCCCATGGGTAAACGGATATGCCTGTTTCAGTAAAGCGACGACAGTTTTTGTTGGGAATGACAAGCGCGGGATACCTAGCCGCAGCTGCTCCATACGTCGCCCTATCCGCCATCATACCTTCAAGTAAATCCGTGCTACTGGTCGTCGATGTTCAGAATTGTTTTCTGCCTGGCGGCACGCTTGCAGTAGACAGAGGTGATGAGATCATCTCGATTATCAATTCTCTCGGGCAGAAATTTAAAAACGTAATATTTACCCAGGATTGGCATACGCCCAACCACGCTTCGTTTGCATCAAGCCACCCCGGTAAAAAACCGTTTGAGACTGTCGAGCTATCGTATGGAAATCAGATTTTGTGGCCGGACCATTGTATTCAGGGAACGGATGATGCGAAGCTCGCAACCGGCCTAAATATCCCTCATGCGCAACTAATCATTCGCAAGGGATATCACAACGAGATAGACAGCTATTCGACCTTCGTAGCGGCCGACGGGAAAACGAAAACTGGGCTAACTAGCTACCTACAGGAACGTGGGCTAAATGATGTTTACGTATGTGGACTAGCCACCGATTTTTGCGTTAGTTGGTCGGCAATTGATGCCCGCCGCGCAGGGCTAGAAGTTTCGGTAATCGAGGACGCCTGCCGGGGCATTAATCTCAATGGGTCACTTGATGCCGCCTGGGCTTCCATGAAAGAACATGGCGTAAAACGTGCTCACTCAAGCGACATCGCGTAGAAGACAGATAGGCTACCAATATCCGACAGCACTGATTTCATGGTTCATCGGGCAGCCAACGGGCCCTTGATTACTTGTCCAGGATATTCACCTGTGGAAACTCCATTTTCTAATGTAACTTGGCCGTTAACGATCGTATACGCGATGCCTTCCGCTTTTTGCACTAAACGCCTTGCCCCGCCCGGCAAATCCTCCTGCACAGTGGGAATAAGAGGCTTAATTTCATCTGCATCAAACAGAACTAGGTCCGCCGCGTAATTCGACTTTATAAGGCCCCTGTCCCTCAGCTCCCATGCCGATGCATTGTCGTAAGTCAACATACGCACAGCCTCCTCGAGGGAAAAGGCCTGCTGCCCTCGCACCCAATAATTCAACATATGTGTCTGCAACGAGGCCCCCATTTCTTGGCAAACGTGAGCACCCGAATCCGAGAACGTGGCTAGAGTGCGGGGATGCTCCAACATACCGCGGACATGCGTCGGCTCCTCGTTTACCAAAGGTTGTACAAAAATTTGGTCCTCGTTTTCCAAAATCAAGTCCAGCATCACCTCTACGTGATGCTGTTTACGGACCTTGGCTATATCATCCACCGTTGGATCATCCCAATCAACGCCTTGCATGACGTACAGATTACTATAATCGGGTTTACGCGGATCAGTGGTGGCAGCTCCACCTCCTTGAAAAACATTGTCGCGGGGCTTCATGAGACGTTCTTCCTCAATCAGCCGACTCCGGACATCCGGATCAGCAAATTGAGATTTCTGTTCTTCAATAGTGAGGGACCGCAACTGTCTCCAGGAGGGTAGCCCGTCAAACGGCAAATAAGACTTCGCCGAAAAAACCGCGCTAATGGGTCGAGTTGTCGCCTGCCCCCATATATGCCCTCCCTCAGCAACCACTTCATCTATAAAATCCGTCTGACTCTGCCACGGGAGTGGGTCATCACCTTGTTTAGTGGAAGAAACTCCGAACATTACCGGCCTACCATTGTCGAGCGTTATTTTTCGTAATCTTTGCAAAAACTCCTTATAGGCAGAGCCAGATGATATATCCGGCCCGATTTGAAAGACGCCGGCATTCATTTTTGCCATAGAGGCCACGATGTGATCGATCTCGTTCCATTCAGCGATTCGGCTGGCTACTGGCGTGCCGTCAGGTGTGATATGGGTTGTAGCCCGGGAAGTAGAAAAGCCCACCGCACCAACTAACAGTGCCTCCTCCACAGCATTGACCATACGATCGAGATCATCTTCATTCGCAGCTTCGGTTAACGCTCTTTCACCCATAACGTACATACGCAACGCCGAATGGCCGATGTATGCACCGTAGTTCAAGCCCTTTGGCAATTGCTCCACATTGGCCAAGTATTCCGGGAAGGTTTCCCACGTCCAATCGATACCCGCCATCATGGCGTCGGTAGGAATATCCTCCACCGCTTCCAAACACCGAGCAAACCATTCACGGTCATCCGGCCCACAGGGCGCCAAAGCAAAACCACAATTTCCCATCAACACTGTCGTAACCCCATGCCAGCAGGAGCAGCTGCCCAGCGGATCCCAAGCAACCTGAGCATCCATATGTGTATGACCGTCGATGAAGCCGGGAGCTACAATCAACCCATCCGCATCAATTATGCGTTTCGCGGGCTCCCTAATTCTCCCTATCGCATTAATGCGCCCGTCCTTAAGTCCGACGTCACCCTGGTACCGAGCCACACCCGATCCATCCACCACCGTTCCGTTCTTGACCAAGAGGTCTAAACCCATAACTTCCCCCCAAATTTAAACACTTAGACCTTACCTCCTCATTCAGCCCAATGCCACTACCGGAACGCAAGCCTCCGAATTTCTATGCGAAAAATATAGCCACAGGGTTAAATGCGGAATGTATTTGTCATGGCGACTTGCCTGTAGGTTAAAGCTCGACGGCTTCTGAGCGCCACCCTCGGATCATTACAAAGTTTCTCGCGAGGGGAAACGCACCTAATAAATACAATCGCATTCTGGCCAATATCAGTTGGCCTTCACTTCGTGTTTCGTCCCGCCTTCTTGCGTTCATGTTGCCTTAGAAGTTTTTTCCGAATTCGGATCGCCTTCGGTGTCACTTCAATTAATTCATCATCGTTTATAAATTCCAGCGAGTACTCAAGGGTTGTCTCAATTGGTGGAGTAAGTAAAATATTTTCATCTGTTCCGGCTGCTCGAATATTTGTCAGTCGCTTTCCCTTCATCGGATTCACGGCCAAATCATTCGTGCGCGTGTGCTGCCCCACGACCATTCCTTCGTATATCTCGCTGCCTGGCGAGATAAAGAGACGGCCCCTTTCCTGAAGATTGAATAGGGCATACGCAAGTGCCTTGCCACCCGCCATTGAGACCAGGACTCCGTTGCTCCGGTCGCCGAGTTCCGCATCCACCTTGCGACCATAGTGATCAAAAGCATGGTACAAGATTCCCGTCCCGGACGTGACAGTAAGAAATTCAGAACGAAAGCCAATTAATCCACGCGTTGGGATTAAATACTCTAGTTGCGTTCTACCTCGACCATCCGAAGTCATATCGCGCAACTCTCCTCGCCGTTCGCCCAATCTTTCCATAACAGCACCTTGGTGCACGTCTTCAACATCAACGGTCAGGATTTGCCAAGGTTCGCAAACCTTACCGCCCACCTCCCTCAATATTACTTCAGGCCGAGATATCGCCAGTTCATATCCCTCGCGTCGCATGGTCTCAACAAGAATGCTAAGATGCAGTTCGCCCCTTCCAGAAACTCTAAATTTATCTAGGTCACTGGTTGTATCCACTCGGAGCGCCACGTTGTGAATGAGTTCGCGAGCAAGCCGTTCACCCAAACTTCGACTAGTAACAAATTGTCCATCACGACCCGCAAAGGGAGAATTATTCACTTGGAATGTCATTGTGATCGTAGGTTCATCGACAACAAGTGCAGGAAGGGGTTCAATTTGTTCGGGAGCACAAATAGTGTCAGATATATTCAGCTTGCCAAACCCCGTGAAAGCCACAATTTGCCCGGCAACTGCTTCCTCTTTTTCAACCCTTTCAAGACCATGGAATCCAAAAATTTGCGAAATTCTTTCAGCACGTACGTTCCCAGCAGCGTCAATCAGTGCAACCGAGGAATTCGGCCCAATACTTCCGCGCTGCACACGCCCAATCCCGATAACACCAACGTAACTAGAATATGTCAGTGCACTAACCTGAAGCTGAAACGGCCCTTCCCGGTCAACATTGGGTGGAGGTACGTAGTTGGTGATCGCATCAAAAAGTGCAGTCATGTCTGATTCTCTTTGACCTGCAGAGATTGACGCCCAACCTTCAAGCGCTGAACAATAGATCACAGGGAAATCAAGCTGCGCATCACTTGCATCCAATCGGACAAACAAATCAAATGTATGATCCAACACCCAGTCAGGCCGCGCACTAGGACGATCCAACTTGTTGATTACCACAATAGGACACAGTCCCATCGCCAACGCCTTACGTGTAACGAAGCGTGTTTGCGGCATGGGGCCTTCCACAGCGTCAACCAACAACAAAACAGAGTCCACCATGGATAAAATCCGCTCAACTTCGCCCCCGAAATCGGCGTGACCTGGTGTATCGACAATATTGATATACGTGTCACCCCACTGCAGCCCGGTATTTTTTGATAGAATGGTGATACCCCGTTCTCGTTCCAATTCATTCGAATCCATCACCCGCACACCAAATTGATGGGCACGACCAAGAGTACCAGATTGATTCAACAATTGATCGACAAGCGTCGTCTTCCCGTGATCCACATGAGCGATAATGGCAATATTGCGGAGTCCGAAGGATTTTTTGGTCATCGGGCGGCCGGATCAAAAGGTTCAAAAAAGTAGAAAACTACAGACAATGGAACGGGGGGATCGCACTGTTGTATAGAATGTCTCAGGCTATTAAGCCAGCGTTTGGTTTTCAAAAAAGATTAAAAGTTGTAGATAAGACTAATTTGGTTTTTGTAAAACATGATCGATAGTGCTCGTGAGAGGATTCGTTAAATGCGATGTGAAATAGTAGCAATTGGCACCGAGCTGTTGCTCGGCCAGATTGTAGACACAAATTCATCTTGGATCGGTGAGCAGTTGGCACTAAACGGCATTGATTCGCATTTCCAAACAAAAGTTGGTGACAACTTCAAACGTATGGAATCCTGTATCCGCCAGGGTTTGGAGCGCAGCGACGCATTGATTTGTTGCGGTGGGCTAGGTCCCACGCAGGATGATATCACCCGCGACGTGATATCGCATATCATGGAGGTAAATTTAGTTCGCGATGAGTCCATCGTTGGGAAGATTCAGGAAATGTTTGAATCCCGTGGGAGGATCATGACCGATAACAACCGACGGCAGGCAGATATTCCAGCTGGCGCATCTCCAATCCCCAAAATGCCGGGAACGGCGCCTGGCCTTTATTGCCCTATTGGGGGAAAGGTGATCTATGCGGTCCCTGGAGTCCCATATGAAATGCGCGAAATGATGAAGCATTTCATACTTCCCGATCTTCAGAAACGATCCGGTCAACGGGCCGTTATACGAAGTCGAGTCCTACGAACTTGGGGAAACAGTGAGTCGGGTCTTGCGGAAGTTCTCGCAGACCGTATCGAGCAGTTGGATCAAATCGGAAATCCCACACTTGCATTCTTAGCTAGTGGCATTGAGGGAATAAAAGTCCGAATTACCGCCAAGGCGACCAACGAAGCAGATGCCCAAAGTATTTTAAGTAAAGAAGAGACACTTTTGCGAGCGTTGCTGGGTGACATCGTATTCGGTATCGACGATGAGACGATAGAAACCGTAGTACTCGGCAAATTACGAGCCAAAAACCTGACACTAGCAGTTGGAGAATCTTTAACTGGAGGAGTAATGTCTTCACGGCTAAGTAGCGTAGACCCGAAGATGAATATTTTTAAGGGCGCGGTAATATCGGCACCCCAAACGCGGACAACGGGTGCACGTCGCGCACTGAAATCAGCTGAGTATGCGCGCGAGAAATATGGCACCGAGGTCGGCATAGCAGTCGTAATTCCAGACCCGTGTGAATCCCGACCAAGAGGTACTGTTTACCTCGGCATAATTATTGGAAACAAAGAGTTTTCTGACGAAATCGCACTTCCCGGAGACCGAGACCGTTTAAGAAATTACGCAGTTATCAGTGTGATGAATTACTGCCGTAAACTTTTATCCTGAGACCACAGGGCAGACATCGTTTATAGACTCCGTGACGTAATACACGCCCAGACCGAACACCAGTATGATCGCTATATCTCTGAGCAGAGTATAATAGAACTTATTTGATTAGGGTCCCCTCGCATAAATTTACTAAATTTCCCAAGCCCGTTAGGTTTAGTTTAGAAACACGTTACTATATACCTTTAACCCAAGTACTGCGCGGCCAAGGATTTTGTTAGATGCCTTCACTGGTTACCTCACTCGACATAGTTGCCGTGCTTTGGTTTTTTGGTGTATGGAGCGGTTACACCCTAATAGCAGATAGCAATCGCCTTCAACACAGGTCAGTGTTGGGAATAATGAACGAGCATCGCCAACGCTGGATGCAGGAAATGTTGCGTCGCGATATGCGTATGCTGGATGCACTTCTTATCAACCATCTACAGAGCGGTATCGCCATGTTTGCTTCAACAAGTATCCTGGTGGTTGGTGGTCTTGTTGCATCTCTCGGAGCAACTGAGAAAGCTATCGCCGTTCTCTCTGCACTTCCGTTCGTTGGAGAAACATCCAGGCTGGAATGGGAGACAAAAATATTGCTTCTTCTTTTAATTTTTGTCTTCGCGTTCTTTAAGTTTGTCTGGGCTTATCGCTTGAACACATATTGTGCAGTCCTTATAGGCGCCGTTCCCGGCAGCACCGAGATAGATGTAGCCGCTAAAGACCAAGCACAACGTGCTGCAAAACTCGCGAATCTTGCTGCACGACATTTCAATCGTGGCTTACGTGCATTTTACTTTGCGCTGGCAGCACTCTCTTGGGTAATTCATCCTATCGCCTTTGTAATTGCGACAACATGGGTGGTAATTGTGCTCTATCGACGAGATTTCCGGTCGCGGTCACAACAAATCATTCGTGGAATTTCGTGAGGAATCTCTGGTGCAATTTTTGTATAGCGCCCGGTTAACTTAGTATTCGGGAATACGTGTCCGTATTTGTTTGTGGATTCTCTTTTCCAAACACCGGGTCTCCAGACACGTAATTGCGGGGATAAATAAAAATACAGTCACATTCCCCCAGCCGTAAAACAGAGTAGAAACACCAACCATTCAACACATCCAACTCCCGATTAACAACGCATGAAAAATACGTGCATTTATTCTTTCTCCATTACACGGAGCCAAACAACCAGTCTGGTACCTCATTCATTCTCCGGCATCAACAGCTTTCATAAACTCTCCGATTAAGCCATCAGGCGCTGCAATGACATGTTCGGTAGCAGGAAATTTTCCTGTTTTGACATCATCAATGAATTCTTTGAACCCGCCAACACGTTGGGCCTGCATCTCCTGTCTTAATTTATATAGTTGTCGATACTGCTTTGAGTGGCGGGGATAGGGTGGCGGGTTATTCCCCAGAATATCCTCAGCAAATAGAAACTGCATGTCTCCGCCACTTCCTGCGCCGATAGAAGAAGTAAGCAATGTTGTGCGCTTGCTAATCGCAGCAAGCAATTCTTCAGGTATCACCTCTACCTCAACAGCGTAGGCACCCGCACTCTCAAATTCCTTGATTTTTTGGTAAATCCATATTGCCTCCTCAACAGTCTTTCCGACGGCACGCAAGCCTCCTGTCCAAGTGCTTCTTCTGGGGACTAGCCCAGCGTGTCCCTGCACCGGCACTCCAGCCTCTGCGGCCGCACTGATAAACCTTGGACTCCATTGGCACATGACAGCATCTGCTCCAACAACCATCGCTTGATATGCAAGCCGAACGGCTTCCGTTTCGCTTGCGGCAGCAACAAGGGGCACGGAGAACGCCATGAATGTGTTTGGTGCTGCACGCCGCATTGCAATTGCAGGTTCCGGATTTGATGGATCAAACCGCACTTTCATCGTATCAACTCCGGCCTCCTCTGCCGCAGCTGCTTCTTCGGGCGAGAAAGGTACGGTCTCAACGAGCACACGCACACCCTTTTGGTCGCGTAGATCCTTGACCGTATAATTTCTGGTACCGTAGGCACCACCGAGCGTCATAATCCTCTTTAAACCGCGCTTCCCCGCATCTCTTGGTGGAATTGCGCCATCGCCCGTCGCATGACTAGCCATGTATCCTGTCCTCTTTCGTTATAGTTTTATTGCATGAAACTTTTTATCCTACGAAAAATAAAATTTTGGAGTACTAAGGCAGAGTGCCCAAACCTCCAGAGGAAACATGTGTCTGCCCAGTAGTAAAACTTGATTTGTCGCTCAACAGAAAATGCACCAGTTCAGCAATTTCAGCTGTTTTCCCTACCCGCTTGAGAGGTGTAGCGTCAATCAGACGACGACGGGCATCCTCGCTTACATCCTCCGTCATTTCCGTATCGATCCAACCAGGCGCCACGCCATTAACGCGCACGCGAGGGCCAAACGCCACCGCACAATTTCGAACAAAGCCAATGACGGCAGATTTGGATGTGCCATAAGCAATCAACCGCTCTGGCGAAATTTGGTTCGGTACTAGTCCAAGAACCGAGGAAATACAAACGATTCGTCCATAACCATGCTCTATCATTCCATCCTTAGCGCGCCAAACTTGATGAAAGGTGCCGTCCAAATTAGTGCGCATTATTTCGCGCCAAATTTCAAAGCTCATTGACACACTGTCAGCGGACCTCGCAATCCCTGCATTAGTTACCAACAAATCAACTGTCCCCAGATCCGTCTCAATAGAGTCAAACATGTCTGATGTTTGCTTGGGGTCACCCACATCCGCACAATAAATCTCGCTGACGCCATTTTCTCCGGCAACCAGCCTCTGGGTTTCCTCAGCAGCGGACTTGTTGGTCACATAATTAATTGCCACTCGGGCACCGCTTCGCGCCAAGCGCTGGCAGATCGCGCGACCGATTCCTCGCGATCCACCTGTCACAAGTGCTGTGCGACCAATGAATTCTTTATCGTCCACGGTTGTTCCATTTCAATCAACAAAGGCCACAGCAGAAATCTCTATACCAATGCGTGGCTTGAGATTATCCGCAATAGATTGTGCAAAGCCGCCGGCCCAGGCGGCTGAGTAAAAACGCCCTCAACACCTATGACCATCGGCGGCATTTGCCGCAAATAAGAGTCCTTTACTAACTGAGCCCAAGCAAAGGAGCTACATCAGTACTGCTCCAGCAAGGTAATCCCTCAAGCCGTTCATACCAAGCCACAACGTTACCATGCTGAGAAAGCGGCAATTTCTGAAAACTATGAAGATGCATAGGAGATCCAACCGCGACATCAGCGATAGTTGGTTGGTCCCCGCAGATCCAAGATTGCCCGGACAACCGTGCGTCCAAAATTCCTGCCAGCTTATGGAAATTTCCATCTTCTGCTTCTAGGCCTGCCGCATCCGGGTCAACTTCCAGTACAAACGGTTTAACAACGTTTTCAACCAAGTATACATAGCAACTCGCGAACCACTTATTTGACTCCCACAAAAGCCAACGGTTGATGTCAGCGCGCACTTTCAAATCCGTTGGATACGCGGAAGAGGCTCCGCGCGCATCAGCAGCGTATTGCAAGATGGCGTTAGACTCCCAAAGTTTGAGATCCCCATCTACCAGTGTCGGTAACTCTGCCATCGGATTTATCGCCAAGTACGCCGGCAGCGTACGGAAACCTGTTTCACTTGGTCCGGTCAAACCATCAAAATAATCATATTTCTCTGATTCGAAGTCGATTTCCATGAGCTTTAATCCAGCAAGTACCTTTCGGCAATTGACGGTACATGGATCGTAGTGAAGTTTCATGTAGTCCTCCCCGCGTTTAGTCATCTTTATCAGTCAACGAAAATTGTCCGTCGACGCTACAGGATTGTGGGCGTCTACACCACAAAATACAATTCCTTGGTTAACATGATGAGACACTATAATTCGCGATGAAAACGACTCGAATGCGCCCAACCCACTACCCTTCCAGCCAAAAGCGCACTAATGATTGTCGCGGGGCAAATCCTGTCTGATCCGATGGTAGGAAGTCGCCAATTCAAGGCAGCCACCCTCAGCCAACTGGCCCACATTATCTCGATATATTTCCTGCCAAGGCGTTTGGTTCCGAATCTCAGGAGGTTTCCAGCCACTACGTCGTCCCTCCCACTCAGCAGAATCAATCTCGACATTTAAGGTGCGAGCGTTCAAGTCCAAGCGAACCTTGTCACCAGTCCGCAGGAAAGCGAGACCGCCGCCTACCACCGATTCCGGGGAGGCATTGAGAATTGAAGGGCTTTCCGAAGTACCAGATTGTCTGCCGTCGCCAACAGTCGGGAGGTGATCAACCCCCGCCTGAATTAATGCGTCTGGTGGTTGCATGTTGACCACTTCGGCCGAACCAGGGTAACCCACGCAACCAACACCCCGAATAAATAACATAGTTTGGTCATCGATCATTAACTCAGGCGCATTAATTCGTTCATGATAGTCCTCAGGCCCCTCAAAAACGACAGCCGTTGCCTCAAATATACCTTCTGCACCAGGTGTCGACAGGAAACGCGCACGAAAGTCCTCCGAAATAACCGAGACCTTCATGAGTGCACTATCGAAGAGATTTCCGGAAAGCACCAAGAAACCAGCGTTTGTCCTCAAGGGGGCGTCGTAAGTACTAATAACGTCGGGATCTGCCGTCCTCATGCCTTCCAACTGCTGCCCGATAGGGGCACCAGATACCGTCTGCACATCCAGTTTCAGTCGTCCTGCCGCGGCAAGTTCCCCCATTACTGCCGGCACACCACCGGCGCGGAAAAAAGACTCACCCAAATGTTTCCCAGCAGGCTGCATGTTGACTAGCAGTGGTACCTCAAATCCGTGGGTCTGCCAGTCCGTCACATTGAGAGAAATACCAGCATGCCGAGCTACCGCTTGCAAATGTGGTGGCGCATTTGTCGAACCACCGATGGCAGAATTGACTACGATTGCATTCTCAAAAGCGGCACGGGTCAAAATATCGGATGGCTTCAAATCAGTTTCCACCATCCCGACAATTCGCTTGCCAGTCGCATAAGCCATAGCCATCCTCTCACGAAAGGGAGCCGGAATCGCTGCGCAACCCGGCAGACTCATACCAAGCGCTTCGGCCATGGCGTTCATGGTAGATGCGGTGCCCATGGTATTGCAGTGACCCAGTGACGGGGCTGCCGCGCAAACACGAGACATAAATTCCTCGTATTCGATTTTACCGTCAGCTAAGAGCCTACGACTTTCCCATATAATCGTCCCCGAACCTGCCAATTGCCCGTTCCACCAACCATCCAGCATCGGACCACCGGAGAGCACAATCGCCGGAATATCCACCGTCGCAGCACCCATCAGCATGGCCGGAGTTGTTTTATCGCACCCAGTTGTGAGGACCACCCCATCAATTGGATAACCATGAAGCACTTCAACCAGAGAAAGATAGGCCAGATTTCTGTCTAAAGCTGCAGTAGGGCGTTTACCAGTTTCCTGAATTGGATGGACGGGAAATTCCATGGGAATTCCACCGCCATCGCGAATCCCAGCCTTGATCCGATCCATTAGGAAGACATGTATTTTGTTGCACGGCGCCAAATCTGATCCAGTTTGGGCAATACCAATGACTGGACGACCACCCTGTAACTCATCTCGTGTGTATTCTTGATTAAGATAACGCTCAATATAGAGCGCAGTCATGCTGGGATTGTTTGGGTTGTCGAACCACTCTTGTGATCGATATGTGAGTTTGGAGCGAGTTTTTGACATGACGTCTCCAGAAAGGGGGTCAAATAGTCTGCAAAATATTTGCCGACTTCAAGACCGGGCTTAAATCATACTACGTTCCCACTTCAGCACTATCACCAAAGAAAACGCCATCTTTAAAAATTACCGACTGAGTCCGATTTTCCTTTGAGTCACTGATAAGGGGCTCACCATTCATGCCAAGTCGGTCGTCTTTTGCTTGTTTCTGAAAGTTCGGAGTACCGATCCGCAATAATACAAGACACTCGTTCTCGCTCGTTGCGTGGAAACGATAAAACATCCCTTTCGGCATCAAAATGCCCTGACATGCATTGAGGTCAACGGTTTCACTATCTGGTCCGTAGAAACGCGCACTCCCCTGCAAAAGCACGAACACATGATCCTCGTCAACATGCGCATGTAGCTCGTTTTCGCCTCCGGAGGCATATATTTTAAGCCTAACCGATAGGTCCTCGGTCGCCGCAAGAACGGTATCCGTCCGACCCTGATCGAGTAACTGCGCTTTCAGGCTAAAAATCGTCGGATCTTTAGTATTTGTTGCGGCGATCTGATCTTCCGTGATGGCTTTTGCCGTAATCGACGGTTGAGGAAACGAAGTATCGTCCATTTAAATTCCTCCTTACCTAGTCCAAAGACTGTCAGAAAGTCACAGTGACCTAGTAACTCTCCCGGAAGCAGAATGTTAACTCACTATCGGGAAAACTTAATTTTTCCTAGTTCAGATACCCATAATAACCCCAAACTTTAGTGCGTCTAGATGACGTCAGATCGCACCAGCCAAAACGCTATGTAACAGGATCATGAAACTCGTTTTTTCCACAGCGATCAATGCCGCGCATAAGTAGCACCGGATTTTCTGAAAATTTAATTTTAGTCCCGTATCTTCTACTGCGCACTTTATCCTGTTCCGCTGCAACAGTGCGGTCATAATGTGACGTTGTCGGCATCATTCGCATTGTCATACCGCACCGATTCTTATCAGTTAAATTGGGCTGAGATCCGTGCATAAGATAAACATCGTGCAAGGAAATTTGCCCGCGTTCCAGAACGATGTTTTTAGCAACCGTCGAATCAAACTCGGTTTCTACGAGCTCCTCGTGCAAAGTAAGATTTTCGCTTGGGTTATATTGGTGACGTGCTAGCGTCCGGCTACGATGGGAACCGGGTATCACCTGCAAGCAGCCATTTTCAATCGTAGACGCATCGATTGCGATCCACACCGAACAGGTCGCCAAGGGGCGGATCGCCCAATATTGGCCATCCTGATGCCACGGAGTGGCTTTTCCATTGCATGCCGGCTTCCCAAACAAACTCATGTTCCATAGCGCAATGTCTGGCCCGATAAGCTGGGAAACCATATCTAAGATCCCAGGGGCGTGACAATATTTAGAGAAGGTAAGATCCTCCCGAAGAAGCGCGGGGCAATTGTCGCGATATTGAGGGTGTTCGTTAAGAAAATGGGAAATTTTATCGTCAAGCAACTGAAGTAAAGCATCCGGTAACCGGTAATCGGGAACAATATATCCGTCTCTGCGGTATTGATCGATTTGACTCACAGTAAGCATATAGCCGGTTCCTCACTTCACCTTGTATTCTGGGAAATGTCTATTTCTAAAAATCTTATCGCAAAATTATGCCTCTCTAGATTTATGAACAAACTACTTAAATGGCCAATATTGAGTAACATGTCTGGTCAACCACCGAATCAAAGCAGCATTTACCTCCACTGGCTTCTCCTGAGCCATCCAATGTCCGGAATCAACCGTTATCGTTGTTAAATTTTTGCAAAAATCCGACATTGGTTTTGCTAAATCTGATTCTAGACATTCACATGTATAATCGTAGGAAGCCGCCAAAAATAGTATCGGCATTTCTAAGACACCCCCGTCG
>CAJWOI010000003.1 GCA_913044255.1 uncultured Alphaproteobacteria bacterium | reverse complement strand
CAAAGCAGGAGAATAACATGTGGACACGCGCAACCATGTTTCTAGTCGTATTAGCCGTCGCCGGATTTGCCGGGTCGGTCGCTACCGTAGCAGACGGTCATCGCTCCACCTCAAGTGACGGCGCGAAAGTCTATATCATTTCTCCAAAGGATGGAGAACGAGTGTCGTCACCGGTGACAATTAAGTTTGGTGTAGAGGGCATGGACGTGGCGCCAGCGGGAACGGAGCAAGCCAACACGGGTCATCACCACTTGATCATTGATGCTCCCCTGCCACCGTTTGATGAACCGGTTCCAGCCGACGATAATTATCGACACTTTGGTGGCGGACAGACTGAGGTTACATTGGAGTTGGGCCTAGGGAACCATACCCTGCAGTTGTTGCTGGCTGATCACAACCACATACCGCATATTCCAGTTGTTCACTCAGGTCGCGTCATCATCTCTGTAAAATAATATCCAGGACAAGGCAGGGCGGCGACAAACATGTAATGAATCGTCCAGCTGATTTGTTACACGTACTGTCGTCGCGTTGCCCCACGCGCCGGAGATCCTCTGGTTTGTCCCAAAACCAAGGTATTGTTGGCTAACCAAAATATTGAAAAATAAGAATATCTAAATAAATAGCGATTTCACTTTGGAACTACTTGCGTTCCGTTGTTTGAATCCCACATATGGGGTAGTAACGGGCTATCGTAGATGGCAGTTGGAACCATAGCGATAGTGATCTTGACCTATACAATGGATACCCTCGCGAAAGAAGCACCCATGTCGCGGCGCAGACAAATATACGAGGGCAAAGCAAAGGTCCTATTTGAGGGACCTGAGCCTGGCACTATAGTTCAGTATTTCAAGGACGACGCCACTGCCTTCAATAATAAAAAACGGGGAACCATTACCGGGAAAGGCGTTCTGAATAATCGTATCTCAGAATATCTGATGACCCGTCTTAGCGAGATCGGGATCCCCACCCACTTCGTCCGCCGACTCAACATGCGCGAACAATTAGTTAAAAAGGTCGAGATTATCCCGATTGAGATTGTCGTTCGAAATGTCGCTGCTGGCTCCTTCTCAGACCGGTTTGGCCTTGCCGAAGGATCACCGCTACCCCGCTCTATAGTTGAATACTATTATAAGTCTGATGAACTGGGAGACCCAATGGTTTTGGAAGAGCACATCACAGCATTTGGATGGGCAACACCCCAAGAACTAGACGAAATGCTGTCGATGTCGATTCGAATTAATGACTTCCTAACCGGTCTTTTCTTTGCCCTAGGTATCAAGCTAATCGATTTTAAACTCGAGTTTGGTCGACTTTATGAAGGTGAAGAAGTCCGTGTCGTGCTGGCCGATGAAATCAGCCCAGATAATTGTCGACTTTGGGATGTCAAAACCAATGAAAAACTAGACAAGGATCGTTTTCGTCGTGACCTCGATCGTGTTGAAGAAGCCTATCAGGAAGTCGCCCGCAGACTCGGCATTCTTCCAGAAGGTGGACCACGTGATTTGCAGGGTCCGGACACGATCCAATAGCCTAAAGTTGAAGGCAAAAGTTTATATAACTTTAAAGCGTGGTGTGCTGGACCCCCAGGGAAAAGCAACTGAGCAAGCGTTGAGCAGGCTGGGATTCCGGGGAGTTGAAGAAGTCAGGCAGGGGAAAGTCCTGGAGTTTCAACTCAGTGAATCAGATCCGAAGCGCGCGCGCGCCGAACTCCAAGAAATGTGCGAAAAATTGCTGGCCAACACCGTGATCGAAGATTATTCGATTGATCTTGACGAATGAAATGTAGCCCCCAAACCGGATTAGCAAACTCAGCATGAGAGCTGCAGTCATCGTTTTCCCAGGTTCTAATTGCGACCGAGACGTAGCAGTTTCATTGCGAAACTGTCACGAAGTAAAAGTTGAAATGGTTTGGCATGGAGAAAGAGTGCTTCCTCACGTTGATTTGATCGCCGTGCCAGGCGGATTTTCATATGGCGATTATTTACGAGCTGGTGCCATGGCAGCTCATTCACCGATAATGGATGCCGTGGTGGCCGCAGCTTCAAAAGGTGTAGCTGTACTTGGGATCTGTAATGGATTTCAGGTGTTAACAGAACGAGGACTGCTGCCTGGCACTCTAATGCGCAACAAATATCTCAAATTTCTTTGTAAAGTGGTAAATCTCAAGGTTGAAACAAAAGACTCGCTTTTTACTTCAGAATTCGCCCTTAAAGACGTCATAGCCATGCCTATCGCCCACAATGAAGGAAATTACTTCGCCAACGCAGATACCGTAGCGAAACTTGAGGCAGAAGATAGGGTCGTCTTCCGTTATTGCACAAAAGATGGTGTAATTCCTGAAGGAGGTTCACCGAACGGCTCTGTTGAATCAATTGCCGGAATACTCGACAGCTCGCGTCGCGTTCTTGGGATGATGCCACACCCTGAACGGGCAGCAGACCCAGCACATATTTCTACCGATGGACAGCAATTGTTTGCATCTTTAGTTCGGCATTTATCATGACCGAAATCTCATCTGATGTGGCTGCCGAGATGGGCCTAACAAACGATGAATTCGAGCGCGTACACCAATTACTAGGCCGTCCTCCCAACTTCACTGAACTCAGTGTGTTCTCTGCCATGTGGAGTGAGCACTGCTCTTACAAGTCGTCACGGCGATGGCTTAAAACCTTACCGACGACTGCTCCATGGGTAATTTGCGGGCCAGGAGAGAATGCTGGAGTAGTCGACATTGGAGACAGACAAGCCCTAGTGTTTAAAATGGAGAGCCACAACCACCCTTCCTACATAGAACCCTACCAAGGCGCTGCAACTGGCGTAGGTGGTATTCTACGAGACGTTTTTACTATGGGCGCTCGTCCATTTGCTTCACTTAATTCCCTACGATTTGGCGATCCAAAACACCCCAGAACTCGATATTTACTTGAGGGCGTAATAGCAGGAATCGGAGGCTATGGAAACTGCATCGGGGTCCCAACGGTCGCTGGCGAATGCACTTTCGACGCTCGTTATAACGGCAACATTTTGGTCAATGCTATGACAGTTGGAATAGCGGATTCAACCAAGATTTTCTACGCAAAAGCAAGCGGTGTCGCCAGCCCAGTAGTCTATGTCGGTTCTAAGACAGGGCGCGATGGCATCCATGGCGCAACGATGGCTTCGGCGTCCTTCGATGCAGAATCGGGCGAAAAACGTCCCACTGTGCAGGTCGGGGATCCATTTACCGAAAAATTATTACTCGAAGCCTGTTTAGAATTAATGGCTACCGATGCGATCACAGGAATCCAGGATATGGGCGCAGCCGGCCTAACTTCCTCAGCAATCGAAATGGCTGCGAAGGGGGAAGGTGGTATCGAACTTGATCTCGACGAAGTACCTTGCAGAGAGAACGGCATGAGGCCACACGAGCTGATGCTTTCAGAAAGCCAAGAGCGGATGTTAATGGTATTGCGACCCGGAGCAGAGGATCAGGCCCGAAAAGTGTTCGATAAATGGGAGTTAAATTTCTCTGTCATCGGACGGGTCACAAATACCGGACGGATGCTTTTAAGAAGTAAAGGAAAAGTCATCGCGGATGTGCCCGTTGGGCCACTGGCTGAAGGTCTCGACTACCAACGTCCATGGTCCGAACCACCAGCCCCTCCAACGTTACCTGCGATGCCAAAGGCCGCGCCAATCGAAATGCTGTGCTCTCTCTTGGCAAGTCCGGACCTCTGTTCGCGGAAATGGATCTGGGAACAATATGATCACACAGTCATGGCCGATACTGTAGTTGGTCCTGGTGCAGATGCGGCCGTAGTCAGGATTCATGGAACCCAGAAAGCGGTGGCAATTAGTGCGGACTGCACGCCACGCTACTGCGAGGCGGATCCGAACCAAGGAGGCGCGCAGGCTGTTGCAGAATGTTGGCGAAATTTAACGGCGGTGGGTGCGCTCCCACTAGCGATCACAGATTGTCTTAACTTTGGAAACCCTGAGAAAGCCCTAGTAATGGGCCAGTTCGTTCGGGCGATCGAAGGAATGTCAGAAGCTTGTAGCGCCCTGGATTTCCCGGTCGTATCCGGAAATGTCTCTTTTTACAATGAGACTGAAGAAACCAATATTCCACCTACCCCACAGATCGGTGGAATTGGTTTATTTGAAGACTGGCGCCACGCAGTAACTTTAGCCCTCAGCGCGAAATGTGAACACCTTCTACTGCTTGGTGAGCGATCCTTCCACTTAGGACAATCACTTTATTCTAGGCACCTGCTCGGAATGGATGCAGGCTTTCCGCCTCCGGTCAACCTTAAGGTTGAACGCCGAAATGGTGATTTAGTACGCGCTCTTATCACGTCAGGAATTGTCACTGCGTGCCACGATATTTCCGATGGAGGTCTCCTCACTGCCGTTGCCGAAATGTGCCTTGCAGGTCAACGAGGCGTAGATCTCGATCTTGGACACGAGGCGTCCGAGCTATTCGGAGAGGATCAGGGACGTTATCTGGTTTCAACCACCTCGAAATCTCTTTCCCAGATCCTCCGAGAGGCACGTACAGCGAAAGTACCCGCCAAGATCATAGGTGTCGTTGGAGGTGATACGTTGACTCTTAACTCGACCGATGCCATATCGGTATCTGAATTAACTCGAATACATGAGCATTGGTTCGCATCCTATACTGCAACTGATTGATTTATGATCTCCCGAAGGGAATCACTTATGTCCATGGACGCAGCAGAGATTGAGCATCTGATTCGGGGAGGAATACCGGATGCCCAAGTCCGTATCGAGGATTTGCGAGGAGATGGTGATCATTATGCGGCCTACGTGACTTCACAATCTTTCAAAGGGAAAAGCCGTGTGCAACAGCACCAATTGGTATATCAAGCTCTCAAGGGAGCAATGGGTGAACAGTTACACGCGCTAGCACTTCAAACCTCAGTCCCCGAGGATTCGTAATAAGCGGGCCCGAAACAGGAGCGTGTAATATGGGAACGAAACAAGACAATGGAGCCGTAGAGCGTATTGAACAGGAGATCAACGATCACTCAGTCGTGCTGTTCATGAAGGGTACACCAATTTTCCCTCAGTGCGGATTTTCAGCGATGGTTGTGCAAGTACTGACCCATTTAGGTGTAAAGTTTAAGAGGGTGGACGTACTGAACGAGCCTCCGATCCGAGAGGGAATCAAACAATACAGCGAGTGGCCCACGATACCGCAACTCTACGTGAGCGGCGAATTTGTCGGCGGCTGTGACATTGTTCGAGAAATGCATGAATCAGGTGAGTTAACCGACTTATTCAAAAACAAAGGAATTGAGCTCGAAGAAGCGTAGCGTCAATTCAAAATACCAACTTCCTTGGCAATAAAAAGCCGCCTCGTTGGGCGGCTTTTTTGGATCTAAGAACTAGTGTTTAACGAGAATAATATTCAATGACCAAATTGGGTTCCATCTGAACCGGAT
Organism: uncultured Alphaproteobacteria bacterium; assembly: GCA_913044255.1. GTDB lineage: Bacteria > Pseudomonadota > Alphaproteobacteria > UBA7887 > UBA7887. The sequence continues at coordinate 20,615 of CAJWOI010000003.1, read as the reverse complement.
ACGGCACATCAGTCAGCATCGGAATACGCATGAATGTCCCCTTGAGTTTTTCAAAATCTGTTTCGATGTAATCTGGCACATCACGTTCCGGAGTCTGTATGGATTCAAGTACTATCGGGTGTTGTTTAGATTTTTGGCGGATCTCAACTTCATCACCCTCCTTCGCCCGGTAACTAGGAATATTTACCCTTTTCCCATTTACCATAACGTGGCCATGATTGATCAATTGACGTGCCGCAAATACGGTTGGCACAAATAACATCCTATACACGATAATATCTAAACGTCTCTCCAACAACCCGATCAGATGCTCACTAGTATCACCTTTAGCCTGAACTGCCTCTGCATAAATACGTCGAAATTGTCTTTCATTAATATTGCCGTAATAACCACGAAGCTTCTGCTTGGCCCTCAGTTGAGTGCCAAAATCCGATACTTTACGGCGACGTTGGCCATGCTGACCAGGGGGATAATCTCGTTTATTGAACGGGCTTTTTGGCCTACCCCATAAATTGACGGAAAGCCGACGGTCAATCTTATGCTTTGAGCTTGTTCTTTTGCTCATAAATACTCCAAATGTTTAGCTAGGCGACGTTCTCTCGGCATCCAACAGCGTGGCGCACTATACGGACAGAACTTGGCCAGTCAACCGCTATAGAAGCCTACGATCCCTCCGAGGGGTGTTGAACGAGCCCCGAAATTACTCCTCGAAGGGTACGAACCTCTTGTTCAGTCATATGCGCTCTTTGAAATATATTTCGAATGTTGCGTATCATGTGGGGGCGCTTTTCCTGGACTCGGAGAAAACCGCAATCATCAAGCGCTCCCTCAAGGTGATCAAAAAAACCCTGTAGTTCCTCCTTGGTTGCGGATCTATTACCAACTACCGTTGTGTGATCAAAATCAGAATCAATTCCAGAAAACCACTCGTAAGCTATTAACAACACAGCCATAGCCAAATTCAACGATTTGAAATTTGGATTGACAGGAATAGAAATTACCGCATCAGCAAAAGTCAAATCGTTGTTTGTTAGCCCACTTCTTTCAGGACCAAATAATACACCTGACAGTTCTCCTGATATATCGCTGACGCGCATCGCCCGCCCTGCATCAGCAGGCAATATGAGATCCTGAGTCATGTCGCGCGGGCGACCCGTCGTAGCGTAAACTTTGTGCAAATCAGAGATCGCTTCTTGGGTGCGATCAAAAATCTGTACTTCCGACAAAAGGACATCTGCTCCGGAAGCTGCCGCAAATGCCTGGTCATTTTTCCAGCCCTTTCTGGGGCGTACCAAACGCAAATCGTCAAGCCCAAAATTAAACATTGCACGCGCAGTAGTACCGATATTCTCACCCAACTGTGGTTCAATAAGCACGACCGTTGGGCCGCGTATGTTGTTTCTGGAGTCACAGTTTGGAGCACCGAGAGTCCCAATCACAGTGTTATCAGACATCAGCCTCGCGCTCCCACAACCAGAAGACTTGCACCACTACGTCGTACGACGCCAGATAGTCGTACCATCTGGCTTATCCTCTAAAACAACACCTCGGTCTAAAAGGGTATTGCGAATTGAATCAGCAGCATCAAAATTCCGATCCTGGCGTGCCGCAAGACGCTGCGCTATCAAGGACTCGATACCGTCGCCCTCCTCATAAATGTCGGTGGACATGACACCCTGGAACCACGCCTCGTTGCCGTGTTGTAATAATCCGAGTGCCCTTGCTCCAGTGTACAAAGATCCCCTCGTCTCGGATGCTTCTTCCCTTCCAGCCGAAATTCGACTGCAAAGAGCATCCATAATTGCCAGCGCTCTCGGTGTATTAAGATCGTCGCATAATGCTTCCATTACTTCTTCATTGGGAGATACAACCTCAGGTTTAAAATCACCAAGCGCCCGATACCACCGGTCTAATTTTCGTTTTGCATCCTCCAATCCCTTTTTAGTAAAGTCTAGTGATCGACGATAGTGGGTCCCGAGCATCATCAGGCGGATCGATTCACCGCGCCACATTTTTTCTCTTTCTCCCTCCCCAAGAATCTCTTTAACCGTGTAGAAATTGCCAGTCGATTTTGACATCTTTTGACCTTCAGATTGAAGGTAACCGTTATGCATCCAGTATTGAGCAAAGGAAGAATCGGGGTGAGCACATCGACTCTGTGCAAGTTCATTTTCGTGGTGTGGGAAAATCAAATCCTCACCGCCACCATGAATGTCAAAGTCTGGTCCAAAATATTTGGTACTCATCGCAGAGCATTCGATATGCCAACCCGGCCGACCGCGGCCCCACGGTGATTCCCAACCCACTTGTTTTTCAGTGGATGGCTTCCAAAGAACGAAATCAGCTGGATCCTTCTTATAAGGAGCGATCTCAACACGTGCGCCAGCAACTAGTTCCCCACGATTGCGGCCTGACAATTGTCCATAATCTGGCAATGCCGGGACGTGAAATAAGACATGGTTCTCGGCTATGTAGGCAAATCTTTGTGAAATCAACGCATCGATCATTCTTATCATATCGTCGATGTGATCTGTCGCGCGCGGTTCAATACTCGGTTTCAAGTTTCCGAGGGCCTCTACGTCCTTATGGAACTGCTGGATCGTACGCTCGGTGAGATCGTTAATCCCTTCACCCCTGCCGGCAGCGCGGTCCATAATTTTATCATCAACATCAGTAATATTCCGAACGTAGGTGACACGGGGATACATCTCCTGCAGTAGGCGATAAAGCACGTCAAAGACGATAATAGGACGAGCATTTCCGACGTGAATGTCGTCATAAACAGTTGGACCACATACATAAACGCGCACGTGCCCCTCATCTAGTGGCACGAACTCCATCTTTGCGCGATGTAGTGTGTTGTAAAGATGCAGCATCATGTGCCGACCAAGTCGCTCATTCCGCACGTAAAAACCCATTAGTAATTGGATAGCGACGGTCACGCCCAAAGGCACGCCGAGTAATTTTCACCCCCGGGGGACCTTGGCGACGTTTATACTCCGCTATATAGAGCAATCGGTGAATTCGAGTTACAATTTCTACATCATGACCACGTGCGCAAATCTCTTGAATACTAAGCTCATCCTCTACGAGGCTCTGCAAGATATCATCTAATTGATCATAGGCTGGCAGGCTGTCCTGGTCCCTCTGGTCTGGCCGCAACTCGGCGGACGGTTCCTTGGTAATGATATTTTCTGGAATTACGAGGCCAGACGGACCCTTAAAACCATCAAGCCAGCACCGATTTCTCCATTCCGCTAGCTGGTAAACAGCTGTTTTATAAACATCTTTAAGAACGGAAAAGCCACCACACATGTCACCATACAAAGTAGCGTATCCCACGGACATTTCTGACTTATTACCGGTAGTTAGAACCATATGACCCCATTTATTGGACAGGGCCATTAGTATCAGACCTCGAACTCTCGCCTGGATATTCTCTTCCGCCTCATTTGCATCGTGGCCAGAGAATTGTTCGGCAAGCATGGACTCGAATGCCTGGTGTGCTTTCTCGATAGGAATGGTATCGCAGGGTACGGACAGCAACTCAGCGCAGGACCTAGCATCCTCTAAGCTGTGGTCGGAGGAATAACGTGACGGCATACGCACGCAGCGCACACGACTGGGACCTAGGGCATCAACTGCCACAGCAGCAGACAAGGCAGAATCAATGCCGCCGGACATTCCCACAATGAGCCCCGGAAACCGGTTTTTATCGACATAATCCCTGAGGCCCACCAACATTGCTAAATAAACGGCTTCAATCCCGGTTACTCCGGGAGCCCGATTCCCGTCAGCGCAACACCATCCACCGTCCGGTGAACGGGACCAATCACTCACCTCTTGGGCCAGACCCCAGCAGACCGCCTGAACACGGAGATTTTGATCACTGTCAAGCACGAAGGATCCACCATCAAAAACTAGTTCATCTTGTCCTCCCACCTGGTTGACGTAGATGAGAGGAAGGCCAGTTTCCACTACACGCGAAACAGCTAAGCTGAGACGAACATCATCCTTATCTTTTTCGTACGGTGACCCGTTCAACACAATTAGTATTTCCGCACCTGATTCTGCAAGTGTTTCTGAGACATCCTCAAACCACATATCCTCGCAAAGCATGACCCCCAGACGAACGCCACGAAAAGATACCGGGCCTGCCAATGGGCCAGCTTCAAAAATTCTTTGTTCATCAAAAACACCATAGTTGGGTAATTCGTGCTTATATCTACGGGCCGTTACTTTGCCGTCGTCCAGCAAAAGTGCGGCATTATGGAGTTTCCCTTCGTCCCGCCACGGCGCGCCAATGAGAAGGCCGGGACCAGAGTCTCCAGTTTTTGCAGCGAGATGGAGTACTGCTTCTTCAACCTTAGAAATAAATGCTCTCCGCAGCACTAAATCTTCTGGCGGATAACCAGTGATTAAAAGCTCACTGGCCACTAGGAGTTCAACGCCCTTTCGCGCCGCCTCCTCGCGTGAGTTAATCAACATCGTCATATTGCCCTCGATGTCACCAACCACCGGGTTCAGTTGTGCTAAGGCTATTCGAAGATGATCTGTCATAGTTTCAGTGTTAAAAGAATTAGCTAGAAAAAGTGTTTAATGCCGCTCATGGCACCGCAGACATTTGCCAGACTAAGATTTGTCATTGGCGCTACCTATTCCAAACGCCCTAATCAGGCCAGAGTAATTAATACCAGAACTCGACACCTACATATAAAACCGGCTCTGAACGAACAATAATTTTTACTCTTTAATGAATATAGGAAAAGCCCCGCCACCTTTGTATCCCTTCTCCTTATTTAAAAATTTACAACAGCTCAAATTACAACTTTTTTTTGCAAGAGAAATTCTCTTCCTACCTTCACTTCGGCAATACCGTCATATGCTACGATATCAGCTGTCGCATAGGTCTCAGACCAACTTTCAGGTAGGAAGGAACCGGTGCCGATTGCGTCAATAGGGGCCTTAACCTGCGACATGAGCCGGCATTTAGCTGGGTTGAACCCTGAACTCGCAAGAATTTGAACCTGCCCAAACCCAGCCGCATCAAGATTGGCACGTAAGTGATATAATGCTGCCGCTGTCACTCCGGTGCCCACCAACCACCGTAGCTCCGTTTCTGTGCGATACGTCCGGGTGGCTTCCGGAACTTGTTGCTCCAAAATATCGTACGAAGTAGCGGTATCAAGGCCTTCGACGAAACGACCGCCATGAGTATCTAATCGAAGGCTCAACCGTCCCTCAGTGGCCAGGTCAGCAAACCGATTACAAACGGCGATGCCATCAGTAACCTCCCTGCCATAATAATCTACCAAAACTGTCAGCGGAGCCTCAGGAAAAGTCTCGCGAAACAACTCGGCCGCACGCACAGTTGACCCAGCATAGCCTATCAAAGCATGCGGCATAGTGCCGAAACCCTGTGATTGTCCGAAATAATGCGCCGTCGCGTCATTTGCGCCCGCCACAAACCCTAACGCGCCACAATCAGCTATCGCTCGCGCCGAACCAACGCTGGCTGCGTACGCCATCAAATCGACCATCCCATCACCCGCACAGTGACGTGCATCCATTGCCAGAAATCGTACTTGTGGTAGGTCAGTACACATTTGATACGCGTTATATGCAGCCACGCAAGGCGCACCAAGTCGCTGAAGATAGATGGTTTCTAGATCCACTAAATCTGACATCTGTCCCGACACATACAATAGCACCTCTCCGGCACCCACACGTTCCCCCTCCTCAAAACACAACTTGATTTCGAAATGTGTTGAACGCTCACGCGCCGCCTCTTCAAGCCAGTCCACAGCAAGGCGTGGGCAAAATATTACAGGTCGTCGCATAAACACCGCATAGGTCACACTTCGATCACCGTGACAACGGACGATTTCACGAGTCCGCTTGAAATAGGTATCAGTCCGCTGCGACAGATATTTTTCGAAATCCGACATTGCTCCGATGGCCGTCGTAAAAATGTCAATGCGTCAACATGCCACGACGTTGATCATCCCTCAACACTGCTGAGAAATTAATGATTTTATTCCCCAACAACTTCTACCGGCGGGAATGCTTCTTCATTCAAACAACACCATGTGACTGGTGCCATACCGAGAGACTCTAACAACGGTGGCAGAAGAGCCGAACGCCGAAACGATCCCGCTACCAACGCATCTGAAAGGCCATTTTCGCTCCGAGTCGCCAGATTTGCCACAGCAATCCTCAACCGGTCAATGTCGTTCAATACCGTAACACTGAGTGACCCAGTGTTACGACCGGAATCATCTGGTTCATCCCACTCCAAAACAATTTCTGAAATCAATTCTCCGGTCGGTAGGCGCGCATTGATACGAGGATGGCGCCCCAATTCCCCCAAACTGGCATGGTCATTTGATGCTCGCACCTTCAAAACCAGACGCCAACTGTTTTCAGTCTGACGCGCCTTACCATCGACTGCCTTTAACGGCCCTGCTGGACCATAAGGGTCTATTCGTAATTTTTTTATCAAACCGTCTATTAACTCTCCATCATCTAGCTGAACTCGCACCTCGGCAGAAAACAAAGTTGGCATAGCTTCAACATCGCGACAAGAAAACGACAACATGGTATCTACTAGGGCGTCTGGAATGATTTTAATCTCACAGGGTGCATTATATTGCAGTGCAGCGCCGCCATTCTCCGCGAGAAGCTGATCGAATAGCTCAATATCTTGAGGCACTAAAAACTCACCGAGGCCGGCTATAAATTCGTCCAACCAGCTCGGTTCCATTGCTGCGCCACCCAGCATGCGACGCGGCAAATCCCACACTTCTAAAGGGGGCCTCGGGTACAAGGGTTCGTATTCATCATCGATCGAAATAACGTCAGTGGGCACCAAGTTCTCCAGAGAATCAACTTCCCTGATTGCGCCAACGCCTAAATAAGTCTTTGCGGCCCCAAATGGGTCGAGGTCCGGTAACTCACGTGACGGAATAGCAATCCCAGTCGGCCAATTTTCGGACCAGGTGTCACGAAATCGGGCTGTGAGGGCAGCTCTGGCGTCGTCTTGCCGTGTACCAGCATGTGTATCTGCTGCTAGACGATAGCGAAGCGCAGCAAGTAATGCGTTGGCTCGGCATTTTGTAGATTCCGCACTATCGTTTACACCGCAACCCTCGCGCCAAATCAGTTGATATGTCGAAAATAAATTGGCCCGATCCGCAGAAAGACCAATGAGCCCAGGAATATCAATGCCAGTAAAAGATGGAATGCCGTAAAAGTCGGGTTGTTCGCGCCTCAGAAGTGTAGCGATGCTAGGATTGGAGTTGGATTCATCCCAGGGTTGAATTGCAAAAATTGGGGCATGATTCTGATGGCATCCAAGACAAATAGAGCGCTCCGCGTAGTACACTTTTGGTTTACCATCGGACCGGTAGTCCTCAACGATCTGAAACTCAAATCTTCCTGCAGCCTCATTATAACTGATGACTTCCATTGCCGCGGCGCTTGGTTGATAACCCAGATAAAGGCGGTCCTTAAGCACGACGAGAGGCTCTCCTGGCACCGGGGCCGGATTGGCTTCAGCGGCTACTACGGCCCGAGGAGATTTAAAAAAATGAGGGCTGGCCGCATTCCTTTGCAGAGAACGACCCAATGGGATCAACACCTTTTGCAACGACCGAGTTGAGGTCGCGCGTAGGTACATTTCGATTTGTGCAGTCAATTTTTCGAATGGAAATGGAACGCGATACTCGGCGCCACCATTTACTCGCTCAGTAAAAAGGTAATCAAACAGCGATCTACCTATCTGAGGAACATTAGGTCCGGGTTCCTCGGCGCTTGCAACCCATTCCGCACCTGTTTCAGGCTCAATAACAGCACCGACCGGAGATACCAGTGAAAGCAACGCGGCGATCGTTGCACTAAGTAAAATAGAATTTGACGCGGTGTGCATACATCTGATCCCATCATGTACCAACGCTTGCTTACCTATTCCGCCCAACCCCAAAAACCACCGTCGCCATTTTCGATAAACAATCAATCAGGGGAAGGCTAGAACGCAAAGATACCCCGCAAAACTCTACCTCCGGACAAGCACGAAGAAGCCGCGCAATCGCACTATTACTAACTGGTTATCTGTTTTCTTCATTATTGCGCTGCGATAACTTGTTGACTTGTGCTCTCCCTCTGCGCTTTGAGTTGCTCAGCAATTAAAAATGCCAACTCCAGGCTTTGTGACGCATTAAGACGAGGATCACAATGTGTATGATAGCGATCCCGCAGGTTTTCTTCCGTTATTTCCTGGGCGCCACCGGTACATTCGGTAACGTCTCTCCCGGTCATCTCAAAATGAACACCACCTGCATAAGTACCTTCCGCTTGATGGGCGTTAAAAAATCCTCGAACCTCGGCTACCACTCTGTCGAACGGCCTAGTCTTGTAACCGGTTGACGACTTGATCGTGTTTCCGTGCATTGGATCGCAAGCCCACAGCACCGTCCGGCCCTCTGTTTTAACCCGAGCAAGGAGCGGCCGCAGCAACTCATACACCTTTTCAGCACCCATACGCGAGATCAGTGTCAAACGTCCTGCATCGTTATTCGGATTCAAAGTATCTATCAGACCCATCAATTCATCAGCTGTCATACTTGGACCCACTTTGACGCCGATTGGGTTTTCGACTCCGCGCATAAATTCGATGTGAGCTTCATCGAGGGCCCTAGTCCGATCACCAATCCAAAGCATGTGGGCCGAGCAGTCATACCAGTTTCCGCTCGTACTATCGATTCGAGTTAACATTTCTTCATAACTCAATAACAAAGCTTCATGGCTCGTAAAGAAATCCGTCTGACGAACTTCGGTGACTTTCTCGGTCATAAGTCCACAGGCTTCCATAAATGCCAAACTTTCACCGATCCTATCAGCGAGGTCACGATATCGCTCCGCTTCGGAACTCCCAGACACAAAGCCTAGGTTCCACTGGTGCACCTGATGCAGATCTGCGTAACCCCCTTGAGCAAACGCTCGGATCAAATTTAGAGTAGCAGCAGATTGCGAATACGCCTGAAGCATGCGGGCGGGATCTGGAGTGCGTGCCGTCTCTAAAAATTCGATCCCATTGATTATATCGCCTCTGTAGCTCGGCAACTCAATCCCATCCTGGCTCTCGGTATCAGACGATCGCGGTTTGGCAAATTGGCCAGCCATACGACCCACCTTAATCACTGGTAAGCTAGCACCAAAGGTAAGGACCACAGCCATCTGCAATAATACTCGAAAAGTGTCCCGAATATAGTCCGGGTGAAACTCGGCGAAACTTTCAGCGCAATCTCCCCCTTGCAACAGAAATGCACGGCCATTTGCCGCTTCCCCAAGTCGTGCTCGAAGTTTCCGAGCCTCTCCCGCAAACACTAGAGGTGGGAAGCTCTTGATCTGTGCTTCAACTGACTCCTGCGCAGTAGAATCTCCATAAGTGGGCTGATGCCTTATCGGCAAACCTCGCCAACTGTCCACGTTCCAAGGCTTGGCCATAGCGTTACCTATATTGTTTTCGTAGATAAGAACCGGCTATAGCGCGGCTCGACGAGATTTCCAAACATTCCAAACCAAAATCCGTATAGTTAACTTCACCCGACATTTTCTAATAAAGGTTCATACATAGTAACGAATTCCTCAGAAGCAGTAGGGTGGATGGCCATCGTGGCATCAAATTGCCGCTTTGTCGCTCCGCATTTTAATGCAATAGCGAGTCCCTGGACAATTTCCGCTGCGCCATCTCCCACCATATGGCAACCAATAATCTTTTCGGTTTCCAACTCCACTAACAACTTCATCATCGTGCGACCACCATTTCCGCTGATCGTAGCTTTCAGAGGGCGAAACTCAGACCGATACACTTTGATTTCTCCAAACCGTTCACGCGCCTCCTTTTCAGTCAACCCCACGGTCCCAACTTCCGGATGACTAAAAATCGCGCTAGGAATGTTTTTATAATCCACCTTCTTCGGATCATTGTTGTAAAGAGTGTCCGCCAAGGCCCGTCCCTCAGCAATAGCCACAGGAGTCAAATTTACGTGATCGGTGCAATCTCCAACCGCATAGATATTTGCCACAGAAGTACGGGACCATTCATCTACTCTTACCGCACCATTTTCGGTGATGTCTACACCAACCCGTTCCAACCCTAGACCCCATGTGTTTGGTGCACGACCCATTGCGCATAACAATCCATCGGCCTCGATTACATCTCCGTCTGAAAGCCTGATATGATACACGCCATGGTCGTTATCAACACATTCGACTGTTGCACTTGACCTAATACTCACGTCCTGACGACTCATCTCTTTCTGTAAGTGACGTCGAATATCTTCGTCAAATCCGCGAAGAATATTGTCGGCACGAACCACCTCTGTCACCTTGACCCCCAACTTACTAAATATTCCAGCAAACTCGACGGCAATATATCCCCCTCCCAAAATAACTAAATGCTCAGGAAGTTTCAGTAGATCTAGTGCCTCCGTCGAGGTCATAGCTGGCTCTAGGCCAGCAATTGATGGCTTCACAGGCCAGCCACCTGTAGCAAGTAAAATAGTCTCCGAGGTGACCCGGCGCAAACCTTTGCCCGCCCCGACCGCTACCGTGTGTGAATCTACAAGCGTAGCTGTGCCCTCGATCAGATCTACATTTGCGTCGGACAACAATTTTTTATAGATAATGTTGAGGCGCTCTAGTTCTAGGTTTTTATTTTTAATTAGCGTTGGCCAATCCATGGATGCATCGGAGATTGACCAGCCAAAGTGAACCGAATCCTCAAGTTCTTCGGCAAAACGAGACGCATATACGAGCAATTTCTTAGGGATACATCCCCGCAGAACACATGTACCACCCACTTGATCTTTCTCGCAAATGGCTGTCCGAGCACCATAATTTCCGGCACGCCGGGTCGCGGCAACTCCGCCCGACCCTGCACCGATAGTCAGCAGGTCGTAATCAAAAGCCATTGCGGAGTATTAGTTTGTACCCGGCACAGGAACAAATCAAATTCCTCCCATACATAAATACTTCGTTTCCAAAAATTCACCGAGACCTTCGCGTGCACCTTCCCGTCCGAGCCCTGACTCTTTGTAACCTCCAAACGGTGCTACTTCTGTTGAAATAATTCCTTCATTAATCCCAACTATTCCGTATTCCAAAGCTTCCGAAACTCTCCAGACCCGCCCAATATCTCGGCTAAAGAAATAAGCAGCAAGTCCGAATTCCGTATTGTTGGCCATTTCTATAGCTTCATTCTCGGTATCAAATCGAAATAGGGGCGCTACTGGTCCAAATGTTTCCTCACTTGAAATTTTCATCTCCGGGGTAACTTCGGCAAGGATGGTAGGCCTAAAGAACTGCCCACCAAGAGGATGACGTTCGCCACCCACGACCAAACGTGCACCCTTATCTATAGCATCCTGAATATGTTCCTCAACTTTCTCCACAGCCGCCATGTTAATCAGTGGACCTTGCGTAACTCCCTCGCTTAAGCCGGAGCCAACTTGCAGTTCACCCACGGCCTGCGCGAATCGGGAGGCGAATTCATCGTACACGCCATCTTGAACTAGTATACGATTAGCGCACACACAAGTTTGCCCAGCATTTCGGTATTTGGACGCCATCGCGCCTTTGATCGCTTGTTCCATATCACAGTCGTCAAAAACAATCAGCGGCGCGTTGCCGCCCAATTCAAGCGAAACCTTCTTTATGGTTCCAGCACACTGAGCCATCAACTCCTTCCCGATCTCCGTTGAGCCTGTAAACGAAAGCTTCCGGACCGTCGGATTGCTGGTCATTTCGCCGCCTATGTCCTTCGCTGATCCGCTAAGCAGGTTAATGATGCCTTTAGGAATACCTGCGCGACTGGCCAATTCAACTAAGGCCGTTGCCGTAAATGGAGTAGAGCTCGCAGGTTTCAGCACAATCGGGCATCCAGCAGCTAACGCTGGTCCAGCCTTTCTGGTAATCATGGCAGCCGGAAAATTCCACGGTGTAATTGCGGCAACCACCCCGACGGGCTCCTTAATAACCACAATGCGGCGGTCAGCAATGGTTTGGGGAATCACATCTCCATACGCTCGCTTTCCCTCTTCCGCAAACCATTCTACGAACCAAGAGGCATACACTATTTCTCCCTTGGCCTCCGCTAGAGGCTTACCCTGCTCCAGAGTCATCAACATCGCCAAGTCATCCGCATTCGCAATTATCAGATCATGCCACGCACGAATCACAGCAGACCTCTCCTTGGCTGTGTATTTGCGCCACGCCGGCCAAGCAGCATCAGCCGCCTCTATCGCGCGCCGGGTTTCAGTCGCACCTGCATTCGGCATAGTACCTATTATCTCACCATTTGCAGGGTTAACTACATTCACCGTCTCGCTGGAATCAGCATCAACCCATTCACCATCGATGAAACACTGTTGACGAAATAAACTCGAATCATTGAGATGCATGGCATTGTTCTCCTGGTGTGATACCGGTCTAATTGAGTGAGTAGTTTAACATGCTTTGCTTTAAGCAACTGGAAATAGTAAAAAGGTTGCCTGGCGGATGCAATACAAGCCAGCACCGATCCTCTTCCACCCAATGTGAACGGCCAATAATAAAATTCTATGGATCAACCATAGTAGAAAGCACTGACCCAATTAAACGTTGGAATCGGTTTAATTTATTTATTCCAATTTTCTCAACTCCCAATCAGCCATTGGCGCCCCCACGTAGCAATTTCAGAGCGGCGTAAATAAACTCGTTGATGGGCGTCGCAACACTCCGTTCATGCCCAAGCCGAACGACTGCCCCACTTAACCAGTCAAGCTCTAACGGTTTGCCATTTATAACGTCATAATGCATGGACGATGTCATTTCGGGAGGCAAGCCATCAAAGCGGTTCATCAACGAGCCTATTTCATCCGTTGAAATAGGAATATTATGCGCAGCCGCAACCGCTATCACTTCCTCGGCGGCTCCTTGCAGTAGCTTACGACAATTGAGATCCTCACGCACCAAACCGATGGAACAGCGGGTCAAAGCCGTCATTCCATTGTGTGGACAAAGAAATATAAATTTTTTCCACAACTCGAGCCCGATATCTTCACTTAGGTGGGCATCGATAGACGCGTTCCGGCACGACTCTAAAAATACTTGGGCTCGATCACTGCGGGAACCATCAAGTTCACCAAACACGAGGCGCGCTGCATCTCCTGAATGACGAATCACTCCTGGAGATGCAATCAGAGAAAGTATGTACACAACTCCTCCCAGCACATGTGCGTGGCCAAGTTTGTCCGTCAATCTCGTTTCATTTTCAACTCCATTTTGAAGAGTTATTACGCCAGTCTTCTGACTCAGCAATGGCCTGCAAAGTTCCGCCGCTTCTTCTGTTTCTCCACTTTTCACCGCAATCAAAACGAAGTCGACGGGACCGATGTCAGAGGGGTTGTCGGTCACTTTTACGGTGTCCAACACGACATCTCCGTATGTGCTTTCCACTCGCAAACCGTTTTTTTGCATCGCCTTAAAATGGCGGCCTCGTTGAACAAACGTGACATCCTCTCCAGACAAAGCCAAACGCGCACCGAAATAACCTCCGACCCCGCCTGCACCGACGACCACGATTTTCATGACATGATTTTCCTTTTTTAGGGCCAGGGGGAACGGCCACTATACGCTGTCGAGCATATGTTATGTGTAGTGTAGTGTTCCTACACACTTCTACCGTACTGATAGCTACCAGAATAGCATTGCCCTGAATTATTTCGTTATTACGATATTTCTGGTAAAATCGTAGCACCTGACTTGTATAATAGTAACGGAATCACCCAACCCCTGTGGGCATAAAGGTAATTGGGAAACGTGCCATGACCATAGAACTTTCAAACACTGCAATGAGCAGCCGCCAACGACAATTTCGAGAAACCTACCGTGCTAATATCGATGGTTGGTATAGCGGCTGGCTCCACGTAGCAATCATTTACACAATTGGTGTAGGTGTATTTTTCATCTTTGTTACCAATATGAATAACGTGTTGTGGTGGGAATGGCTGGCAATTCCAGCAGTAGGTTTATTTTGCAATTTTTTTGAGTGGTTCTTGCATCGGTACATCATGCACAGGCCAAGTACAAACCCTTTATTTCGTGCGATCTATACTCGTCACACACTTAATCATCATCAGTTTTTTACTGAGAAAGACATGCGTTTCGCCTACTCCGGAGACTGGCGCGTTACTTTTTTCCCCCCATATGCCCTGGTTATTTTTACACTAATGTCGATACCGCCAGCACTGGTAGCTGGTTGGATGATCTCTGCCAATGTCGGATGGCTTCTAATCTCAACCACAACAGGAATGTATCTGATATACGAATTCATGCATTTTTGTTGTCACGTTCACGAGAGCTGGTTTGTGCGAAATTTCCCTTTGGTCAACACGTTACGTCGTCACCACACGGCCCATCACAGCCACTCCATCATGATGGAAAAGAATATGAACTTGACCTTCCCGATAAGTGACTGGCTTTTCGGTACTTCAGACCTTGACCGCGGGCTTCTTGGGCACCTGTTCAACGGATACAATAACGCCCATGTGCGAACCGATCTAAGGCATACTAGTCAGACGCCTGACGGTCGTGCGTGAAGCACAACGCTTCATAACAGGTAATTAAGAGATACGATGCCGACTAGCATTCAAATCCTGATCAGTGTTCTCACTGCAGCCGTAGCAATCACAGTCGCGATTTGGCAAAGTTTGCTCGGCAACCAAATAAACCTCTGGATTTCCCTAGCGACGGGTGGAGTAATGTTGTTTGGAATTTGGATATTCCCTGAAGCAAAAGGTGGACGAGAAAAGGGTGGATAATATGATGGCGCAAATGCCGCCTGTGCAATAGCCGTGCAGACGAAGCGTTACCGGGGTGATCGCACTCAAGCGGGCGCTGAGGTATGGGTGGACGGAAAGCCACTCCCAAAGCGAACCGATTTAAAGAAAATATCACGCGACGGACTGTTTGAGTGGAGTTACGAGGGAAGCGAACCGGCTCAGCTTGCGTTAGCCATCCTTGCCAATCACCTCAATGATGAGGCAAGTGCCCTGCAACTTTATCCAGCATTCATGAGAAATGTAGTTGCCAATTTCGACAACGAGTGGGAGATGCATAGCTCTGATATAGACAAAGCTTTGGCGAATATATCCAAGATATAAAATGCAAATTTAGGACTTTGCGCTAGTTCTATCCCACCCGACAGTCTCTAGCCAAAATTACCAGCCGCTTGTCATGTATGGTAAGACAGGCCTTTTCACAAAATTTAAGGCGCTCATAGAAACTTCGATTGCGGGCCTTCTCGCCAGTGACAAGGTGCACGCCATTCCGACCCTTCTTCATTGCGTATGCGATAAACGCTTGAACGAGAGATGCGCCGAATCCATACCCCTGAAAGTCTGGATGACAGTTCACATGAAAATGAGCGGGGTACTCCACGTACCAATGCTCAAAGGCTTTAAAATAAAAAATATGCCTGTACAAAGGAAAGGCTGCGTTGCTATCCAAACAGCCTGCTAAATAACCGACGATTTCGCATTCGGCGTTTCGAGCTAATAGTGTTTCCCCTGGTAAGGAGTCCAGATACCAACCCGCCCAAGTGTGGAAAAAACATTCCCTATCCTGTTTTTTAAAATTATCTCCGAGAGGAGATGTTAAGAAAAAAATCTCCCGGATTTTTTCACGGGCTGCGAAGCGATCAGTTTCTTCCGAAAATATACTTATCAGTTCGGCCACAGGAGCGCCCTACGGCCCACATCTTTCGTAGCGACCACTTAGTTCTTCTGACCACGTAAAATATCCCGAAGGCTTGCAAAAACCAAAAACCACCATAACCTCAATCTATTGAAAAACCCCTTTTTACTCTTCAAGGAACTGAATTTGTCCAACCCACATTGGGTAACTATGAAACGGCTTAACATTGATTTCATGCTGAACAGTAGTTCATTACGAAACACAGAATCCTGCAGAATGACTTGTTTCTATTATCACTTTGTAGAGCGTATTGCGTCTATCCGCGGCTCAAAGTATCGGACTATTTCTGCGATTGCACTAACCATCAATTTACAATCAAAGTGACGGCGCTTGGTTATGTCTTCTGTTAGTCCCAAAGTCTCCCGATTGAGTACAAAACCGCCTGACCATTCAATAGTCTGCGAGGACACCGAATAGGGTCCAAGATTTTGGCTCCTGATCTTCAGAGGCATTTTATGTTTGTCAAAATACGCTTCATGAACTTCCCTGTCCTGGAAATACAAAAGTTTTTCCAATCCCATCTCATTGCCGACCGAACCAGTATTTTCTATTTCCTGAAGGATGCAATGAAATCCCTTACCATCTATGGCACCGCACGCAAACGTATCAGGACTAATTAGGAAAAGACTCCCGAAAACAAAGCAATACTTAATCCTATCCATCCGGAACCAACTCTGTCGACGCGTGAATAAAATGCAATGCAATCAATACGATTATTTAGACCACACTGCGTGCCACTTAACAACTACGCGAGTATAGCTACGATACAAAAAAAACTGCGATGACTTTTTGCGGTTTCTAACCAACGGAACCGCCCCAGAAAAACCACCCTAATCCTATAAAAAATAACATATTTCCATATAAACTGTGTTCCACTGATATTATCAATAGGGATTTCGTTTTTCTATAGGTGCCAGCAAATATGAGCCCGGCAATAAACCCTAAAACAGGAGCCACCCAATTTATGAAGAGAACATGCGCTATGCAAAACGCGGCAGAACTCATCGTGACCATTAGCGCCTGCTTCCCAAAAAAACATTTGTAACGGCTGAAAAAGAATTTACAGAATATAAATTCTTGGGGTAATGCAGAAAATATTGGATAAAGAACTATTATTTTCCATATCAAACCTGGATTTGATTTTTGTACTATGAATAACTTTTCCGGAAAAATTAGAACCGTTAACGAAATTAGAATTAATGAGCAAACGACCCACCTAATAACGATGAAATACCCCACATTTAAATTGAAAAAAATGTTATTTTTATTTTCTGAATTCTTCTCGTTGTAAAAATAAAATATAAAAATACAATAGGAAAATATAGACCATAAAAATAATAATATATATGGAGCCAGTTCAAATACTAAAATCAAGAATGGTATAGCTACACTAAGTATTATTAGCTCAAGACTCTTATAGGTTTTGCTATTAACTACTGACAACTAACTTCTTCGAAATACACTGGACAATGTCGTGACGACCCGGTTCTGTTAACCGAAGCTGCAGAATTGGCCATTCCGTTTTGCCAACACCGTAATTCTGCAACCACCGGTGCGAAACGACCTGATCCCATGTTTTCAACAAATTTACCTTCTCCCTGATTTTTGGTCCCATATAAAAATTGACACCCAAGAATGCGGCACTCCTGTGATACCCCAATATCAATATTTTTTGACTTTGCTGTGATAATAAAGGCTACGCGAACTTACATTTATCCCTACTTAGACTCGTTCGGCAATAAACACCGGGATCTTGCGAGGGGTTTTTGCCTGATAATCGTTGTACGGCGGGTATTCCTTCGCGCCCGCGTCCCATAAACGCTCTCGTTCTTGATTGTCTGTGACCTCTCGCGCTCGCATTCTGAATACCTCGGTTCTATCGCGAATTGTCACATCTGGATTCGCTCTAAGGTTGTACACCCACACAGGATTTTTTGGACGCCCGCCGTACGACCCAATCAACACATAACCGTCCTCTACCTTGACTCGCATAACCGGAATTTTTCGCATAGCACCAGTTTTGTTGCCCACATGTGTGATAACAATGCACGGCAAACCTGTGTCCCTCAAAGTGGTACCTTCGGTCCCTCCGCTACTTTCATACAATTCTACTTGCTCACGTACCCAATCTAACGTGGGTGGAAGGTATTCAGTCATGGAATTTCCTTAAGATAGATCAAAAATACAAAAACTTACGACAACACAATACAGGCACAGCCAAAGAACCCAAACCCCACCAAACAGAACCAAAAATACCCAGCAGAAACACGCTTCAACACCTTTAATGAGTGATGCCGACGACGCGATGACATACTCTGCAGTGGTAAAGTAGGGGTACTACTCCACCTCATTGTTATCAATCTTAATTTTAATGTACGATATCAAAACTTCGTGATGCAGAATATCGAAGGAGCTGGGACGGAAATGTTAGAGCAGGAACAATCCTCACCAGGAAAGAAATTATCATTTGAATTTACGGGAAATGGCTACGACTATTTCCCTATCTGGATAGTGAATGTAATGCTCACAATAATTACCCTCGGCATTTACTCAGCCTGGGCCAAGGTGAGAACAAAACGTTACTTTTACCTGAATACGAAAATTGATGGATCATCGTTCGAATATCATGCCAAGCCGATTCAGATTCTTATAGCAAGGCTTATCTTCTTCGGCGTTTTTGTTGTTTACGCCGTCGCATCGCAGATAAATCAGTGGGTTGGATGGGGCATCCTTCTCATTATTTACCTTGCTGTTCCATGGTTAATTGTACGAGCACAAGTATTTAATGCTCGCAATTCCTCTTGGCGAAACATTCGCTTTGATTTCAAAGAGGACTCGTGGAAGGACGCGTATCTGACATTTTTGATTTTCCCACTTCTAATCCCGTTTACGTTAGGAATGATCATTCCCTATCTTTCCTTCAGGAGTTGGAGGTTTGCCTCCACAAACGGAAAATTTGGGAAAGAACCATTCACGTTTCATTCGGTGCGCCCCGGCGCATACTATCAGGCATTTTTCTCTGTGCTGTTGATTTCTCTGATAGTGTCATTGGCCTTCGCGGGGGTAATTATTTTTCTTATGATACTTTTTGTTGGTGTGGGAAACATAGGTATATGGCAACTAGTACTAGTCTCATTGCCTCTCTCCCTCTATTTTGTCTTTGTTCCAGGATACCGTGTAATGACCAGAAATGTTTCGTTAAATGGACTCGCTCTAGCCGATCATACATTTGAAAGTACGCTAAGGCTTTGGCCGCTAATATGGCTGTATATTGGCAACTCTATCGCGATTATTGTATCGGTCGGATTTCTTACGCCTTGGGCCAGAGTAAGACTTTCGAGGTATCTAGCAGCCCATCTCGCGTTGATTGCAGCTGACAACCTTGATTCATTCCTACAGATCGAAAAGACAAAAGCAAGTGCATCAGGGGACGCGGCGACCGATTTAATGGATACTGATATTGGTGGCCTTTGATTGAATGTAATGTAGATTATTATGACGGGGTAACGTCTAAAAAAAAACGTGCCCGACTTATATTCGACCGGATAGGCGGGATCATTGTAGTTGTCGATCGAAGCCAGAAAACTTACTCGATACAATCGATAGTTGTTTCCCCTTTACTGGGCAAAGGCGTTTGTCGGCTTCAAATGCCTGATGGTATAGTCTGTGAAATATTAGACAAAAACATTTCAACGGACTTCTTAAAAACATTAGGGGCACAAGTTCCAGGGACGTTCATCGAAAAACTTGAGTCTAAAACACGTTACGTAATCATGGCCGCCATAGCGACCGTGTTTCTAGTGTGGATAGCAATAGGTTATGGAATTCCTTTGTTAGCAAAACAAGTGGCATTCATGCTGCCCGTAACGTCCCATTCGATATTTGGGGATGATATTCTCGTTGTATTTGATAGCACTATCTTTTCACCTTCAGAGCTAAGTGAGTCGGCGAAGAACGAGATGACGACCTTATTCCTGGAGCTAACAGAAGCGATATCCACTGAGTACGTGTTCAATCTTGAGTTTCGCCGGGGGGGAGATACAGGTCCCAACGCCTTTGCATTACCGACCGGTACTATCATAGTAACTGACGAACTATCTCAACTGATTAGCCATCCGCATGAACTAGAAGCAATTCTAGCCCACGAAGTGGGGCACGTAATTTACAGACACAGCCTACGGCGATTGATTCAGGGTAGTACCATTGCACTTCTCATTATGGCAATTACAGGTGACGTATCGACAGTTTCTGCACTAGCAAGTTCGCTGCCCACACTTATCACGGAAACGTATTACTCTAGGGAGTTTGAAAGAGAGGCCGATAGATATTGTTATGAGCAATTAGTTGCTGACGGCATTCCCCCCATCCACTTCGCAAACATTCTTGGCCGGATTTCTGGTTTAGAACAACCGCTCGGATTCCTTTCTACACATCCATCAGCACAAGAACGCAAGAGGCTATTTTCACATTAGTGCTCTATTGCGCTACCACAGGAATTTCCCCACAACACCAATACTCGACCGTAACGAAGTGGGTTCAACTCGATAGATTTGACGTTCAGATTTACCGCCTTTTCCTTCTCCACCTTCATGTTTTTTTAGAAATATAGATTTGATGTCCTTCACCTCACTCGGTGAGGTTACAGTCCCTTCTTATTCCTAGGATTCTTCTATTTTAATTAATCATCAAAGACGGGAAGCTTTGAATTTAATTTCTAATAAGGAGTTAATGGATGTTCGTAAAATAATAATCGTGGTATTTGACATCTAGTTGCGGCAACTCACTAAAGCCAAATTCCAAAAGTAATTTTCTGACAACAT
>CAJWOI010000002.1 GCA_913044255.1 uncultured Alphaproteobacteria bacterium | reverse complement strand
AGGCGTTAGAATTGGGAGCTGCTTTTGGCAAGAAACGCCCTCCCGACACGGATAAATTCGGCCATTAAAAAATGCCGTTGCTGACACTGCATGACCCGGTAGTAGCTAAACGTTACCATGATCACGGGCTTTGGCGTGACGAAGGGTTGTACGATCACGCGGCCCGTCAGGCCAAAATGATCCCAGATGCTAATGCACTTCGCGATAGCTGTAGGCGTCTTACATGGCGTCAGTTAGAGCGATGGGCGCGAGCAATTGCCAACGCTTTGGCAGAAACCGGCCTGAAGCTCGGGGATCGAGTTGCGATGGCGTTGTCAAATCGGGCGGAGTCAGTTGCAGTAATGTTGGCTTGTTCGCGAAACGGATATATTTGTAGCCCATCACTGCATCGTAACTACACATCGCTGGAAATGTTGTCTCTTGTCCATGAGTTAGACGCTGCTGCGGTAATTGTTGAGGAAGAATGGAGTGCAGATGGTAGTGATTTAATTAAGTTGCTTCAGGAAACAGACCCCAACGTTGCATGTTTCTCGATTTCAAAAGAGAGGAAGTTATCTAAAGATTTTCCGGGTTGGGAAGAACAAGATGTTGATAATTCTGAATATCGAAGTTTGGGTGCAGATAAGATCTGCTACGTAGCGTTTACATCCGGCACCACTGGAACGCCGAAGGGTGTAATGCATAGCGACAATACTATTCTTGCCAATGCGCGTGATTTAGTCTCCGATTGGTGTCACAGTAGGGATACGGTGCTGCTTTCATTAAGCCCCCTTTCACATCACATCGCGTGGGTTGGTTTTGCGCAGGCACTTATCGCAGGTGCAGAATTTGTCGTAAATGATCCTTTGGAGGGCATGGATTCTTTTGATTGGATGGAAGAGGTGCGAGCCAACTACGTCATGGGTGTACCTACGCATGCGATCGACCTTCTGGCTCAACAGCGTGAAAAATGTTTAGATTCTTTTGGGTCGGTAAAAGTTTTTTATATGGCAGGGGCGCCGATCTCCCGGTCCACTGCAGAGGAATTTATCCTACAGGGTGTTACACCGCAGAACGTGTACGGGATGACTGAAAATTCTTCGCATCAGTACACTCACCCTGGGGATGATACCGATATTATTGTCGGAACTTGTGGCCGCGGCGGCCCATCTTATCAAGTAAAGATTTTTGACCCTGAAGACAATGCCGTGTCAATGGCTGTTGGAAATGTTGGAGAAATAGGGGGTCGTGGCGCCGCGCTGATGTTGGGTTATTTCGGTGATCAAAAATCGACCGAGATTTCCTTCAACCGAGATGGTTGGTTTATGAGTGGTGATCTTGGGCGCCTTGATGCAGCAGGAAACTTGGAAATTGTTGGCAGGGTTAAAGATATTATCATACGAGGAGGCCGGAATATTCATCCTCGAAAGATAGAGGATCTAGCGGTACGGCACCCGTCGATAGAAAAGGCAGCGGTAATCCCGGTAAAAGATTCAAGGCTCGGCGAAAAAGTTTGCCTAATTATTGTGCCCTCGGGTGATGAGTTACCGGATCCAGATATGGTGCTCCGTCATCTATACTCCTCTGGGCTTTCGGCCTATGACATGCCGGAGTATTATGCTGCCCTGGCGGAGTTTCCTTTGACTGCGAGTGGTAAAATATTAAAACGGGCTCTGCTGCAGCAAATGAATCACGGTGATTTTGCGCCCACTTCAGTTCGGTTCAACGCGTCACTCAACACGACTACAGTGTCAGGGGAAGGTGGAGATTGCTAAAGCTTGTGTGCCGAGACGTGACGACTATTGACAGGCCAGAAGTACTCAGCACGTTTGCCTTTATTATGCCTTTATTTTGGAAGTATTTGGCGTTGTCCTCAGTCATCACTTTGGTGTGTTTCGGATCTTCTGCACGGTCTGCAGACTTGGCCGCGCATCGAGCGATTTACGATCTTAGTCTCCTCTCTGGAGGGGGAGGAGCTGATTTTACGGATGTGACTGGGAGAATGTACCTTGACTGGAGTGATGTTTGTGACGGTTGGACATTGACCCAGCATGTTCGGATGATTTTTGTCGGCCGCAACGGAGATACAATTATCAATGATTTTAGTTTTTCTAGCTGGGAATCTCGTGATGGCAGCAAATTTCGGTATACAATGCGAAGTACTACAAACGATGAACTTAATGAGCAGGTTGAAGGCCGTGCCCAGCTAGACCCGGGGGGAGTCGGGGGTGTGGCCTTGTTCAGCGAACCCGAAGAGAGTTCGATGGAACTGCCTGCAGGCACTTTGTTTCCGACCGAGCATCTATTTTTGACAATTGATCACGCTATGTCGGGTGGAGACAACCTCACACGGAACGTCTTTAGCGGTACCGGTGATGATAGTTTAAACGAAGTTTCAGCATTTATTGGCCCGGTAATTGCGCCTGCCAGTGTGCGGCCCGAAGAATCGTCTGAATCTCGGTCTTTGACTGATGCTCGGCTCGAGGGCTTACGTTCTTGGCCAGTGGCAATGGCATATTTCCCGTATGGGAAGGGAGATCATCAGCCGGAATTTGAGGTGCATTTTCAGTTAATGGAGAACGGAGTATCCCCAAGCATGGATCTGGACTACGGAAGATTTGCAATCCGAGGCCTCATAGAGCATCTAGAATATCATTCTCCTCCGGATTGCTAATATTTGACTATCTCCGAGGACAGATAAAAAATTAGAATTTTGGAAATAGGAGTTCTTGAACCGGCACGCCAGCTAATTTTCTACGAATCGGGTAACATATCAGGCGGGTCCGCATCTGTGGGGTTGCTAAGTCGGGTGACACCTATGCCTATAAGTCTAAACTTCGTACTATCGTCTACTTCTTTAGCGAGTAGGGTTGTCCCTGCTTCATAGAGGAGACTCGCACGCTGCGTTGGATGGGCCAGGCTCATAGTTCTAGTGCGAAGTTTGAAATCAGAAGTCTTTAACTTAAGTACAACGGAGTTGCCCGCCACGTTGGCAACCTTCATTCGCTTGCTCACGCGCCGGCATAGCTCAAGAAGAACTTGTTTAAGTTCTACAGCAGTGTCGTAGTCATGCTCAAAAGTTGTTTCAGAGGATAGGCTTTTGCGTATGCGGCGGGTGCCGACTGATCGACTATCTTCACCGTTGGCAAATTGTGCCAATCGATGACCAATTGAGCCAAAACGAAGCACTAATTCGTCTTCGCTCCGAGTTTGAAGTTGCTGAATTTTATTTATACCGATTTCGGCTAGACGCCGAGTAAGAGCAGGTCCTACCCCCCAAATTTTTTTCACCGGCATGGGTGCGATAAAGTCACGCGCCTCTTTGTTTCCTATAAGGGCGAACCCCCGGGGTTTGTCTAGATCCGACGCCAACTTTGCAAGAAATTTATTGGGTCCTAGTCCAATAGATGCGGAGATGTTGAGTTGGCTTTCTAATTGATTTGCAAGCCGGATAAGGGCTAGCGCAGGACTTTGTGAATGCTTTCCCAAAATATCTGTTAAATCGAGGTATGCCTCGTCGATAGATACGGGCTCAACCAACGGTGTAATTTCTAACATAAGGTCACGTACTTCCCGCGCAACACTTTGATATTTTACCATATTCGGCCGGATAACGATGGCATCTGGGCATGCTTGAAGTGCCTGAAACATGGGCATTGCTGAGTGAACACCGTGCATACGAGCAATATAGCAACAGGTGCTAACGACGCCGCGCTTGGCCCCACCGATAATTACCGGTTTATCTAGGAGAGAGGGGTCATCACGCTTTTCTATTGACGCGTAAAAGGCATCACAATCTACATGAGCAATGGACAGATCCAACAATTCGGAATGCCACAATAGACGTGGACTACCGCAGGTTGGGCAATATTTGAAATGACGTTTGTTTTGATGCCCTCCACAATCCCTACATAGACTGGGAGTTAGGCGCATGCGTTTTCGTCATCCCAAAGCCAGGCTGCACCGCGAACGCCACTAGAGTCGCCATGATGGTTGTGTCGCAATGCGGTATCGACTTGGTCGGAGAAAATGTAAGGATCCCATAGCTTCGGTACCCATTCATACAGCGATTCAATGTTCGAAAGCCCCCCACCAAGTACAATCACTTCCGGGTCTAAGATGTTAATCACCTGCGCGAGCGCGCGTGCTAGATGGTTCATATAACGAGCCAGCACAAATTCCGCACGTTTGTCATCTGGTGCGGCATTTGCAATGGCTTCCGCGGTGGTTAGTCTTCCTCCTGCGTCTTGATAAGTGGATACCAATGCGGGCCCAGAAAGAAAAGTTTCGATGCACCCATGCTTACCACAGAAACATTCGGGCTTGGATAATTCGTTGTTCTCCAGCCAAGGGAACGGATTGTGACCCCATTCACCCGCAATGGCATTCCGACCGACTATCAGGTTTCTCCCAATAACCAGTCCCCCTCCCACGCCCGTGCCAAGAATTACACCAAATACCGTTTTCGCCTCGGCACCAGCCCCGTCCATGGCTTCGGACAACGCAAAGCAATTTGCATCATTGGCGATGCGAATCGGACGTTGCAGTGCCGCCTCAAGATCAAGGTCCAAAGCATGGCCATTCAACCACGTTGAATTGGCATTTTTCATTAATCCAGTGGCAGTAGATAGCGCCCCGGGAGTAGCAACTCCGACGGTGCATGGCGAGTGCACCCGAGACTCCATTTCTTGCACCAAAGTCAGAACTACATCGACTGTGGCCGAATAGTCGTTTTGTGGTGTGGGCAATCTTTTGCGCGATATTTCGCACCCTGTGGGCCCTAATACAATGGCCTCAGTTTTCGTGCCTCCAAGATCAATTCCAATTTTCATGTTTGTATGACTGTCATTAAAAACCGGCTGCAGACAGTTCTTCTTCGATGGCGGCTCTTGTCTCAACCCAAGAGTCGGTCCGATGGTGGCTATCTGGAGCTGGTCCGACCAACTTTGCGAGTCGGGCATCATGAATGAAATGAATTCTCCGAACGTAGTCTGCGACATTAGCCACGGATTTTAGGTTATTGGGTGAGTCATCAATGAAAAATACTGGAGCTCGTACGGCAACGGAAAGAGCCTGTACTGCCGGTCCCTTTGGACCGCTGTTAACTATCAATGGGTAGTTCATGCCGTGATCACTTAAACACCTTTTACGTTCGTCGCGATAGGCGATCGGGACGTTACTTAGTATGACGATTTGAGCACGGGACGATAAAAGGTCCAACGCCTCACTGGCACCGGGCACAGCATCAAGACTTTGTGTTTCTTTCTCGAAGAATTCATCTAACAAAGAGAACACCTCTTCTTGAGATAATTGATGGTTGTCGGGCTTGTGATAAATATTTCCGGTTAATTTAAAGCTGGACCAATCAAAAAAATAATCCTGTCTGTTCAAAAAAATCTCGAACCGTTCCATAAATATTAATAGCACTTCGTCAGCATCTGATATTACGAGAGGAAGATTAGTATCTATGGAGATCGACTCGATTTGTTTGCGAGTACTTTCAGACAAATTGTTAGTCATAAACAATCACCCGTCCGTTGTCGCGCCGGGCAATTTTTGTCGTATTCGAGCTATTACTTCGGGTGACAATTTCTTGGCTTCACAGAAATCCAACAGAATCGTCTCGTTGGAAAGTAGGAAATCAAGTACGCCCGCCAGAAGTTCGGGCTCACTTGCTCTTCTGTGTAGAGTAACGGGGGCTATGCCTGTTTGTACAACCATCAGCTTCATCACGGTATCTCGTTCGGCAACGTAGGAAAGTGCCATGAGAGCAATAGTTTCTGCGTTATCAGAGGTAGCGACTGGTACTTTAAAGACCATGTTCGGACCTTGTCGGATAAAGCATCCAGGTTATGGCTTGATAGTGCGTATTTTCCCGTTCAACCATGTACCGCTCGAACACGATGGTTATCGCTGTCAGAGATGTAGAGGCTACCATGTGCATCAACGCAGCACGCATGGGGTCGATTTAGCTGCGCGGCTAACGCGGGTCCATCGTCTCCCCCGGGGCCGCGGCGCCCGCCCGCGACGGTGGTAACGATACCAGTTTTCCCATCTATACGCCGAACCGCATGATTTTCTGTATCAACAACAAACAAGTTATTATCTGCGTCGCAGCGGATGGCTTTGGGGCCATCCCAGGTCGAGGCCACCGCCGGTCCGTCGTCACCGTCATAACCTTGTTCTCCTGTGCCAGCAATGGTCGACATTATGCCGTTGGTATCAACGCGTCTAACACCGTGTCCCTCGCGTTCACAAATATATAGGTTTGACCGATTGTCCAAACATATTGCGCGGGCACCCATTATGCTGGCTTCGAGGGCCAGTCCCCCGTCGCCGGCTCGGGCTCTTCTACCATCGCCTGCAACTGGTGTTACCGCACCAGTTGAGAGGTCAATGCGCGTTACTCGTTGATCTTGCACATCGGCCACGAGTAGTCCACCACGCCGATCAAGAAAGCAGTCGTTAGGCTCTTTAAAAATTTCCCTGGTTTGGCCACCCGCAAGGGTCGTGATTATTCCGGTTGAGGCGGCAATTTTGCGGACGGCAGCGTTGAGGCGATCTACTATATAAATGTCTCCGTTTTGGTCTACTTGCAAGGCGTAAGGCTCATTGAAACTTGCCAGGTCGGCCGGGCCACCATCACCTTCGTAACCCGGCTCGCCGTTCCCGGCAATCGTCAGGAGAGTGCCAGTATTTGTATCCAGGCAACGGAGGCAGTGATTGGCGGCTTCGACAAGGAAAAGATTGCCCGATGGCCCGAACTCGCACATAAATGGTTCGCTCAGTAGGGCATCAGTGGCGGGACCGCCGTCTCCGGTGTATCCCCGCTTTCCGGTCCCAGCCACGGTGGTAATCAATCGAGTCACAAGTATCTCCCGTTTCTTCCAGCTTCCCTCTCGGTTGGGTGGGTTCTTCGTTAGAGTGTTAAGGTGACAAGTTCAAAGGAAATTATCGAAAAATCAGATTTATGAGTAGTCGAACGAATATTTGCATCGCCGGAATCGGGGAAAGCCGCTATGCAAAATGGGGTGGGATCGCCGATCAGAGCGAACTCTCCTTAGCATGCGATGCAATATTGGCAGCAGCGAGCAACGCCGGAATCGCACCAGCGGAAATTGATGGTTTTGCCTCATTCTCGGAAGACCGAAACGAACCAGCTTTGTTAATGAATGCGCTCGGGATTGATGCACTTCGTTTCACCGGTATGGTGTGGGGTGGTGGTGGTGGTGGTAGTTGCGGGGCGGTGGCTCTAGCGGAGGCCGCCGTAAAAAGTGGACAGGCCAACTACGTCATTGTTTTCCGTTCACTTTGTCAAGGTCAATCCTTTCGTTTTGGGCAATTCCATCCTTGGACGGACCATGCCTGCTTTACCGCACCATTTGGCATGTTGGCCCCCCCCCAAATGTTTGCGCCACTGGTTCGTCGTCATATGCATCTTTATGGGACGAAGCCGGAGCACCTCGGGGAGGTGGCCCTGAGTTGTCGGGCATATGCTAACCGGAATCCCCGTGCCGTTATGCATGATCAGGTGCTAACGATGGAGGACTATTTAACGTCGCGGATAATTGCGGATCCGCTAAGGCTTTATGATTGTTGTCTGGAAAGCGACGGGGCTGCGGCTTTGTTGGTGACAAGTATGGAGCGTGCACGCGATCTTAAATGCAAACCGGTAAAAATTTTGGCTGCTCAGCAGAGCAGCCAGCACCTCTGGGGGACGGGTATACTTGGTGGGCACAATATGCCGAGTAACACTTATGCAAGCGCGAACGCCGCCAACTTGTCACGTGATTTGTATGGCCGCGCTGGTGTAGGTCCGGAAAACATCGACGTTATTCAACTGTATGATGCATTTACCGGCATGGTTTTGTTCGCGCTTGAGGATTTTGGATTTTGTGAAGTAGGGGAGAGTGGTGACTACGTTGCCGGAGGTAATTTGGCACTTAGCGGCGCAACTCCTTGCAACACTTCTGGCGGCATTCTTTCGGAAGCTTACATTCACGGCCTAAACTTGGTTGTTGAGGGAGTGAGGCAGATGCGTGGCGAATCCAGCTCGCAAGTGTCTGATGCCAAACTGACACTAATCAGTGGTGGTGAAAGCGTTACACCAACAAGCGGTTTGATCCTAGGAATATAACCATGCCGTATTTGCCGACATCCCTTCCTTTCCCATCTCCGTCACTGGATACAAGTGAATTCTGGCAGCACTGCGCGGAGCGTTGTTTAAAGTTTCAGGCCTGTGGGGAATGTGGAATCCCTCGCCATCCGCCAACTCCAATGTGCCCGCACTGTCGATCACAGCTCATAAGTTGGATGGACGCTCCATCATTTGGACGAATTTTTAGTTATACTGTTGTCTTCAGCGCTTCACACGATGCTGTCATAAACGATCTGCCATACAATGTCGTATTGGTGGAGTTCGATGGGATGGATGATTTGCGGCTTGTCAGTAATGTCGTCGATGCGAAACCAGACGAGTTGGCAATTGGACGTGAAGTTGTTGTGGTTTGGGAGATGGGCCCCAATGGTCAATTGTTGCCCCGTTTTAAATTACGAAAAACAAAGTAGGCTTTCTTGATGCCAATCTACCCAATCATCAGGCTGAGTTGAGGTTTACCGAGCGTATTTTGTATCGGCTTTTGGCGGCACAAAATAGCGAGGGAATTCACCAATTTTTGACATGTCAACCTCAACAAGCGTTGGGCCATTGACCTCCAAGGCAGATGTCACTGCGGGGTCAAGTTCATCTGGGGAATTCACGCGCCAATAGGGCATGTTCGCAAGTTTTGCACAACCTTCCAAATTTGGATTTCCAAAATCTGCGAAATAATGCCGACCTTCGTGAAAAATATCCTGAATATGCTTGATCACTCCATAACCCCCGTCGTTCATTATTAGGAAGACGACATCTGCTCCTTCTTGGGCGGCGGTCCAGAACTCAGCAAAACCCATAAAAAAGCCACCATCGCCACACATGCACAATACTTTCCTGCCGGGGGCGCCCACAGCAGCACCAATTCCATGTGCGAGACCGATCCCAATGCCGGCTCCAAGTGCGAAGACGCTGTCATTCGGGCCATAGAGAGGGAAAATGCGATTTCCCCAGGTACTATTGTTAAGGGTAATATCTCGAACCCAAAGGGCATTTCGCGGCGCAGTGGCTCGTAGACGCTCCGCGAAGGATCCATAAGGACCTAGGTAGGATTTGTATTCTTTGATTACTTCCCGTTTTAGTGCTTCTACCTCCCTTGTAAAACCATTTTCTACAGCAATTGTTCCTTCCAACCGATCCGCAAGACCTGCGAGGCCTAACTTAGCGTCGGCACATAGAAAGAGATCTGTACTGTAGGTTCGACCGTTGGCTAACGGATCGATGTCTATTTGTATGCGTCGTGACGGTAGGCGTAGATCGAACTCCCTGGTCTCGTGTCCGCGCACCCGCGACCCAGCGATGAGCAATAAGTCCACGGTTTCGTAGAATTCTTCCACCTTTTGTGTATCTTTGAGGCATCCCAACACCAAAGGGTGATCTTCCGGGATGACGCCACGTCCCGCGAGGCTGGTGAGAACCCCGAACCCCATATCCACAAAACGTTGAACTTCCTTGCCGGCATGTCGTGCTCCATTGCCGAGCCAAACCATTGGACGTTGCGCAGTGGCAGCCATTTCGGCGAGTTCGTTTAGTCCGGCGGTATCGGGTTGTTGAGGTGCTCGAAGTGGTAATTTAAAATCAGCCAATCCAGACGGGCGGGTCATGCGGGTCCTTTGGACGTCGATGGGAATTTCCACACTTACTGGGCCCGTGGGTGCGGTTAGCGCTTCAACGGCGGCTTGTGCAAGTACGCCGATTATATTTTCTGGTGAACGAACTCTGTATGCTGCTTTGGATACAGACTTAAGCATCCCCAATTGATCAGGAACGTCGTGGACCGTGCCTCTTCCGCGATCAACATTCTTGCGTGAGGTTTGTCCCGTAATATGAAGTAGGGAACTGCCAGAGAAACGGGCTTCCACCAGGGCGCCGCACGCGTTTGCCGCCCCGGGCCCCGTACTGGTAAAAAGAACTCCGAGGCTATTAGTTACACGAGCGTAAGCGTCAGCCATACTGCCGGCACCCGCTTCACCCCTGGCCCGAACAAATCGAATCGCGTTGCGCCTGCCGATCGCATCGAGCATTGGTGTGTTGTGAATCGAGACCACGCCAAATGCTGCGGTCACCTCGATGGCTTGAAGGAATTCGGCGACAATGTCGCCAACAGTGATGTCATCGCTCATAGTTATGCTCTCTATTTCTCAACAACAACCGGAGACACAGTATGAGTCGGGGACCTTTCCCGCACAATGCCATTCAGTAATTTGTATGACCGTTGATAGCAAAACAGCGGCCCGAAAGCCGCTGCCACCAAGAGGCTATCGGTCTGTCTTTATTTAATTTTACCTTCTTTAAACAGGACGTGCTTCCGAGCGACGGGATCATATTTTTTAATTTCTAGCTTGCTCGTCATGGTGCGGGGATTTTTCTTTGCAACATAGAAAAATCCAGTATCTGCCGTGCTGTTCAGGCGGATCTTGATATTGTTGCTTTTAGCCATGCAGGATTCTCCTAGTCCGCGTTCCCGTATGGGATAACCAGCACAATAATGGTGACGGGCGGGCTGTCAAGCGGAGCGGCCCCCCCGTGGCAGCTGGGTAACTGCGAAGAAAACCAAAACGATGGTAGGGCCAGCCATGGCAATCATTAACCCGTGTGGTGATACTATCATGGAAAACCCTAGGAGGCTTGGGCCCACCACACTTCCCATACCATAAAGTATTGCGGCGGCTGCGTTGATGGATGCCAGCTCGTAATCCTTAAAATTTTCTCCAAAAACAACTAATGGAATGGTCCAGAATCCTCCGATCATTCCTCCAGTTATGAAAATCAATCCGTAAAAAAGGAAAGCTAAATCCGTTGTTAGCGGCGTTGCCAACATTGCTGTCGCACTTATTGCAGCACATATTACTAAGAGGCGCCGGTAATCCGTGTGATCTGCGAGCCAGCCAAGCGGATACTGAAACACCACGCCACCCAATATCAAAAATGTAACCAATCGTGCCGACGTCAAGGGTGAAAAGTCTAGTGAAAGTCCATAGATTGGAAGTAATCCAAATGCCGCAGCGTCCAGGAATCCAAATAACATGGTTGCTGCTACTGCGACAGGAACGGTTTTTACCATTTTCCACGGCGAACGCCGACTGGACTCCCGGACGTGGGGCGCAATGTTCAGTGCGAACAGCAAAATTACGAGCGGTATGATTGTTAATGCACCTCCGGTAAGAAATGGAACTGCACCTTCAACGCCGGTGAGTTCCAGCAGCAAAGGGCCCGTGGCAACACCAACAGCAAGCAGAGTCCCATATATCCCGATCGCGCGCCCACGGCGCGTCGTCGGCACGACTTGACTAATCCAGGTGTCAGCGGAAATGAATATGATTCCCTCTATGCCACCTAGTAACAGGCGCAATAGCAACCATGGCATGAACCCTGTAAACACCGTGAAAGTGAAAAAAATTAAAGTCATTGCCATCATGCTCAGAATCATGAGCCGCGATGCACCCACAGCTATCAACAAGCGTGGAGTGATAGGAGAAGCGAGCATAATGCCAAGGAACTGCACACTCGCGTGCAGGCCGATAGCGCCGCTTGAATGACCTTGGCTGTCCAACACTATTGCAATTAGTGGGATAGTGAGTCCCAACGTGATCCCAAAAATCATAATCACTGAAATTACCGCTGCGAGGCTGCGAACAGTGGTTGACGGTAGCCCTATGTATAGCCTCACCGACGGTACCGTCTACGGGACCCAATACGTGAATTAGTAACTTTAGGTGGATCGAAAGCTGCAAGACTGAAGGTCAATCCGCCTGTTATCGTGTCAGCTTCATCAAGGCGTACAGACACCTGGTGACCTATGCCAAAAGATACTCCGCTCTTGCGTGCGGTGAGAAGGAGTCCCTCAGTATCGTGAA
Organism: uncultured Alphaproteobacteria bacterium; assembly: GCA_913044255.1. Taxonomy (GTDB): domain Bacteria; phylum Pseudomonadota; class Alphaproteobacteria; order UBA7887; family UBA7887. The sequence goes on along the minus strand of CAJWOI010000002.1, from coordinate 14,787 downwards.
AAACCCTTTCCTCTAATTGGTGAGAAAGCACCCGCATTGGAATCAGGCCTTCTGCGCCGATTCCATTTATGGTGATGAACAGACCAAATCGGGTAACGCCTGTTACTTTAGCCGCGAATTCAGCGCCCCTCTTGTCAGCCATGAATAAAGTTTTATAGCGATCGTTTGCGCTGCGTTCTGCACGCACCGCGCGTCGTTCGGTTGCAGAAATATCGGCGGCAGTCACTGAGAAATTAGCACTGTCCTGATCTAACAATCCGTCCGTACCGAGGTGGAGATTGCGTATCAGGCTTCGGTGAACCAGAAGATCCGCATATCGTCGGATCGGGGAGGTAAAGTGGGCGTAGTGTTGGAGATTGAGGCCAAAATGTCCAATATTTTTTGGAGAATACTCAGCCTGTGACTGTGCTTGTAGAATAGTCATAGCCACTGCTTCCTCATGTTCACTTCCTTTTGTTTTATTGAGTATTTGTTGGAAATGCTGAGGAGTTAAACGGCGGCTTCGGCTGAGTTTGTAGCCAAGGCCTCTCAGATAGGAGCGGAGAATTTCCAGTTTATCAAGGGGTGGCTGGTCGTGAACTCGAAACATGCATGGTGCATTGGCATTGCTCAGGACTTCAGCAGCTGCAACATTAGCGGCGATCATAAATTCCTCTATTAACCGGTGGCTCTCGTATCGAGGGCGAATAGAAATTTCTTGGACGTCTTCTGAATCGTTGAAAATAATCTTCCGTTCGGGGAGATCGAAGTCGAGCGTTTTTCTTGCAGTGCGTGATCCCTTCAGTGAACTGTACGCACCATAAAGCGAATTGATCTCTTGTAGTATTGGCCGAGTGGTTGTGTCCGGAGTCCCTTCACGTGCGGCTTGCACTGCCGCGTAAGTTAGTCGCGCAGTTGATTTCATCAGTGCACGCTCAAAGCGATGGCGTAGTATGGAACCATCACGCGCAATCCATATGTGCGCCGCAAGGCAGGCACGAGTTTCATTTTCTTTTAGTGAGCACCACCCATTGCACAAAGCCTCCGGTAGCATTGGCACTACTAGGCGTGGCAAATAAACGGAGTTTCCACGACGCCTAGCTTCTTGATCAATGGGATCACCTGGTTTGACATACGCGGCAACGTCAGCAATCGCGACGACCAGCCTCCAACCACCCGGGTTATCGGGATCTGGATCCTGTGTAGCCCAAACAGCATCGTCAAAATCCTTAGCATCCGCATCATCGATAGTGACCAGGGGCAGGGACTGCAGGTCAACACGTCCCTTTACACGTGGAATTACGGCCTTTTTGGCGGCTGCGTTTACGTCGGATGGAAATTCCGTGGGTATTCCCAACTCTGCGCAAAGCATGCGTTCGATTACACCGGGTGTGTTTACCTGCCCTAACCGTTTGCTGATCTTGGCACTTGGTCCACCATGGCCTCTTTGGTTGCCCATTTCGGCAACCACCACATCCCCGGGCTGGACAGTACCCGACACCTCAGGGCTTAGGAAAATATCTTTGGGACCACGTCGGTCTATTGCTTTTAGACGGGTCCCGGCGAGATCCTTCTCGATCACCCCAACCACCTGCCCTGATTGGGTTTCAAGGCGACGCATCACTCGAGCTTCGACATTGTTTAAGTCGATCTCCTTCAGCCGTACCAGTGCGCGTGCACCGATAGCAAGAGCAGGGTTCCGGTCACGTCGAGTCGTAACTACAGTAATGCGAGGTGAAAATTCCTGATTCCCCCAACTCACGGGGCGTCCTATTGGGTCACCGTCGCCATCAATTCCCGTAATCTCAATTACTCCGACCGGCGGTAATTTTCTCGGCGCGGCATAGCGACGGTTTGTCCCGCGCATCAACTTGCCTTCTTCAATCATTGAGGCCAATAGTGTTTTCAAAGCACGATCTGTGGTTTTTAAGCCAAAGGCGCGAGCTATGTCCCGCCTTGCCACGCCTCTCCTAGATTGGCTCACGAAGGCCAATATTTCTTTTGGATCGGTTAATATATTTACAGGTTTTTTTTTGAAGCGCGAGCGATGTTGGGTTTTTCCTTAAACGGGACTTAGTCGTCCTTCTTTGGTCGCGGGTTGCGTTTTCTTTTTGTGGCGGCCTTCTTTTTCTTAGAGGGCTTTTTTGGTTTTGATGCTTTTTCAGCTACAACTTGCTCCGCCTTTTCTATTGTTATTGTTTCCGCATCAGAGTGTTTTGGGAGTCCGGCATTTGTTTTGTTATGTTTGATGTAATGTCCATATTGACCTTTATAAATTGCAACCTCATTGCCGTCCTCAGAATGAGGTCCAAGCGATCTGATTTTTTCGCTGCCGCGGCGGAAGCTTCTCGCTTTCTTGGGTTGTGCCAATAAGTCTACGGCGTGGTTGCAGCCTATAGTGTATACGTCGTCTTCCGCACCTAAAGAGCGTGTATCTCCGTCATGGTCGATATATGGGCCATGTGGGCCTTGTTTTGCCCAGATGGTTTTTCTCGTTTCGGGATGCTCACAAATAATCCGTGGTAGACTGAGGAGCTTCTTCGCCATGGCGAGATCGACATCCTCCGGTTCGACCCCTTTCGGCACCGACGCGGTTTTTGGTTTTCGGCCTTCAACTGATTTCTCACCCTGTTGCACGAAAGCTCCAAAGCGGCCAGTGAGAAGAGAAATTACCTCCCCATTATCGCTCAACCCAAGTTCACCCGTTTCATGCCGTTTCTTTTTGGCCAACGGCAGCGTGTGTTTGCATCCCGTGCCGTCATTTTTATACTCTGTGCAACCTAGAAAAACTCCCGATTTTGTACTGTTTTTGAAGCTGTAATCTCCAATATTACATTTTGAACATTTCAGGATTTTGCGATCTTCACTCAGGGGAAAGAACCGGGCTCCCGCGAACTTGTTCATGGCGTTTAGTATATCTTCACCTTTGAGGCCTAGGGCAGCATCACAACTTTTTGCAAACGACGGATAGAACTCCGTCATTATTTCCTTATAGGCGAGCTTTCCGTTGGCAATTTCATCGAGTTTTTCTTCAAGCTCAGCAGTAAATGTATAGTCTACAAGGAAGTCGAATAGGCATTCCAGGAGAATGACTTTCCCGCGACCCATGTCCTGTGGGACCAACTGTTTGTTCTCAACAGTGATGTACGTGCGCTCTTTTAATTTTTTAATAATACCGGGATAAGTGGAGGGCCTACCGATGCCAAGCTCTTCGAGTTTGGCTATTAACGAGGCTTCGTTGTAGCGTGCTGGGGGTTTGGTGTAGTGCTGCTCTGGGGAAACCGCGGATAATTCCAGGGGTTCATTGGGTTTTACGTCCGGCAGACGCCCATCTTCTTTGGACTCGGACTGTTCGTCATCGTTCTCTTCATAATAAATCTTCCGAAACCCATCAAAGGCTACAGTAGAGCCCGCGGCATGAAGTACTAATTTTTGATCAGAAGAACTCGCATCGATGCTCAACTGATCGTCCAAACCTTTTTCCATCTGGCTGGCCATCGCCCGTTTCCAGATTAAGTCGTAAAGTCGAACAGCGTCGCGTTTCAGGTGTGTCGGAAGATGCTTGGGGCTAGTTGCAATATCGGTGGGTCTTATCGCCTCGTGCGCTTCCTGGGCGTTTTTTATCCTGTTGGAATAGGGTATCGGTTTGCTGGGAAGATATTTTTTGCCCAAGCTCGGACTATGTTCAATCGCGGCTCGTATCGCACTTATTGCGTTACTAGACAGGACAACACTGTCGGTACGCATGTACGTTATCAGCCCTTCTCGGAAGAGCTCTTGTGCAACGCCAGCGGAATATTCTGGGCTCATGTTCAGTGTGCGTGAAGCGACCTGTTGCAATGTTGAGGTCCTGAAGGGGGCGGATGGTCGTTTCTGTACCTGCCTTCGCTTGACGGTGCTTACCGAAAAGGTTCCAGTACTTACTTGGTCAGCAGCTTGTTGTGCCTCTGTTTCATTTTCTAGAGAGAATTTCTTTAATTTTTGGCCGTCCAAGTGGGTTAGATGGAATTTGATGTCTTTCCCAGCCTGTGTTTTTAGTGTGGCATTCACCGTCCAATGCTCCTGAGGAACAAATTTTTCAATCTCTTCTTCTCGCTCGCAAGTTAGCCGTAAGGAAGGTGACTGTACCCGGCCGCCGGACTTGGTGCCGGGCAAGGCATGCCACAGTACCCGCGATATACCAAAGCCAAAAAGCATATCGAGTGCCCGTCGGGCCAAAGCTGAATCTACTAATTTGTTGTCGATTTCCCTGGGTTGTTCAAATGCTTTTCGGATGGCCGTCTCTGTAATTTCATTAAAGACCACACGCTGCACTGTCTTGTTGGCAAGTGCTTTTTTCTCTTGAAGGTATTCGTGCAGATGCCAAGCAATCGCTTCGCCCTCCCGGTCGGGATCCGTCGCCAGGATCAAGGTTCCACAGTCCTTTAGGGTAGTAACAATTTTTTTTAGAATTTTTCTTTTGTCGTCATGTATTTTGAATTTCAGCGCAAATTCGTTCTTGGTGTCCACGCCGTTATCTTCAACGTCGCGAAAGTGGCCGACCGTTGCTAAAACAATAAAATCTGGTCCCAAGTATCTTTCGATCGTCTTGGATTTGGTGGGTGACTCAACGACTACTAAGCTATTCATATCACTATATATTACTCAAGTTAAATCATATGTATATTATATAATTAGTTGATATATAATAATATTATAGGTTTACAAAAATACCATCTTACATGCCAATTCTGTTCTTCCTGGATAATGGACCAGCGATTGAAAAACCAGTAATTGGCATCGTATTGTCGTTTCGTCAACCAAACACTGAAGTAGATGATGTGAAATATCCCAAACCCACCGGATCACTTTGCATTGTAGACGTACTGGAATGTAGGTACGGAAGGAGATTACGCAGGGGCTTTGCTAAGAGTTGACGTTGGCGGACTGCGCGCAATTCCGCTGATGCTGGAACAGAAAGGGGTCTTATGGTCCACGCAAGTCTATAGGAGGTTCTTTGCCCTTCAGTAGGCGCCGAATGTTGGTGTAGTGGCGTGCCAACACCAATGCCGCCAGAAGTCCTAAAAGGGATATATGTGATGGGTCACCAGGCAACCAGACGGGGAGGCTTCCGCTCCTCTGAGCCTCCAACAATACAGCCAGCGTTGCCGGTGATAAAGGTAACGCAATTATTGCGCCAAGCGAAGAATAACGCAGTAAAAGCACTGTAACTAACCACACAGCGGCGACAACTAGGCCTACTATCCAGGAAAGAGCAAAAATAACACCAAAAGTCGTGGCCACACCTTTCCCCCCTCGAAATTTCAGCCAGACTGGAAAGATGTGTCCCAGTACCACGCATAAACCAGCGATCCATGCGCAGTCCGGCCCATAAGTGCTAGCCCATAAAGTCGCAACAACACCTTTTGACAGGTCCAAGAATAGCGTTGCTAGGGCCAACCCTTTTTGCCCCGTACGTAGAACGTTTGTCGTTCCAATATTTCCAGAGCCTATTTTTCGGATATCCCCAACGCCCGCAACCTTAGTAAGTAATAGGCCAAAGGGAATTGAACCAATGAAATACGCAATTAATCCAATCGCATAAATTGGCCAAGTGTGGGCAAAGTCAGCACCAAAAATACTTGGTACCACTGTTCATCCTTCCGTGGAAATATCGAACGCAATCTTGCCGTTGACCCAGGTTTTAAGAACACGGCCCTGGACGGGGCGTCCATCATAGGGGGCGTTGTGGGATTTGCTGCGAAGGTTCTCGACCTCAATCCGCCATGGTGCATCAACGTCGAACAAGGTTAAGTCGGCCGCTACACCGACCTTAAGCTCACCGGCCTCCAGACCGACCAATTTTGCTGGGTTAATAGTCATCTTAGCTAGGAGATCTAGTAATCCGATCTGCTCGTTATGATAAAGTTCTAATGCCAGCGGAAACATGGTTTCCAACCCTATAATTCCGTTGGCGGCTTGTGCAAATGGTACCCGCTTGGAATCTTGGTCGTGGGGAGCATGGTCGCTGACGATGACATCAATGGTGCCGTCGGCCAGGGCGGATACTACGGCGAGTCGATCGTCCTCCCCCCGCAAGGGTGGTGAGACTTTGGCAAATGTCCGATAATCGGCTACTGCATTTTCGTTAAGAGCGAAATGATGAGCTGCTACGGCGGAAGTGACTGGCAAACCCCGCTCCTTGGCAGACCGCACTACGTGCGCGGCGTCGCCGGTTGATAGGTGGCTGACGTGATAGCGCGCGCCAGTTAGCTCGACCAATCGGATATCTCGTTCCACGATAATTGTTTCAGCTACAACAGGAATTCCAAGCAAACCAAGCCTGGTTGCTAGTTCACCATCATTCATGACACCTTTGCTCAGTGACGGTTCTTCCGGGTGTTGCATAATCAGAGCGTCGAAGGTGCAGGCATATGCCAATGCCCGCCGCATTACTAAGCTGTTTGCTACTGCACGATCGGCATCTGAGAAGGCCACTGCCCCTGCTTGTAGAAGCAAGCCAATCTCTGTCAATTCTTCACCGCCAAGATTTTTAGTTATAGCTGCCGCTGGATAGATCTTAACCGTACTCGTCTCACGTGCACGTCGGGCGATAAATTCGATCAGTGCGATCTGGTCAATGACGGGATCGGTATTAGGCATGCATACTATGCTAGTAATCCCACCGGCCGCTGCAGCGTGGCTGGCGGTCGCTAGATTTTCTTTGTGTTCGGCGCCTGGTTCACGCAAATGTGCGCGAATGTCGACTAAACCCGGCGCTAAGCAGTGACCCTCACAGTCTACTACCAAGATCTCTTCGGGGACGCCTTCATTAAACAACCGCGGGCCAAAATCAGCAATTCGGCGGTTTTCTATGAGCAGTGCGCCAGGTTGATCAAGCTTATTCGATGGATCTAAAAGGCGGGCATTAATAAGGGCAAGCCTCGATCCTTTTGTTGAAGTCTTAACTGAGTTCACGATTCCTCGTTCGCCACTTTGGCGCGTAGGTTATCCGTTAAAACGTCCAGGCACGCCATTCGCACCGCTACCCCGAGTTCAACCTGATCCAGAATTGCACTGTGGGTTATGTCGTCCGCAAGCACGCTATCTATTTCGACTCCTCGGTTCATGGGCCCTGGGTGCATGACCAGGGCGTTCGGTTTCGCGACCGCTAGTTTCTCCGAATCTAGTCCAAAGAAGTGGAAATATTCCCGCGTGGAGGGCACGAAGGTTCCTCGCATGCGCTCTGTCTGGAGACGCAGCATCATCACGATGTCGCAATCAACTAAACCCGTACGCATGTCATGGAATACTTCAACCCCAAGACGTTCGACATTCGTTGGTAACAAGGTTGGTGGCGCTACAAGGCGAACTCGGGCGCCCATCTTGTTTAGTAAATGAATGTTGGACCGTGCAACGCGGCTGTGGAGTACATCACCACAAATAGCGACACTAAGCCCCTGAATTCTTCCGCATCGACGGCGTACGGTCAGTGCATCAAGTAGCGCTTGCGTTGGATGTTCGTGGCTGCCATCTCCAGCATTAATAACGGCGCCATTTACCTTTTCGGATAGCAGTTTAACGGCGCCTGAGTCTGGGTGTCTAACTACCAGCACATCCGGGTGCATGGCATTGAGGGTCATAGACGTGTCGACCATGGTCTCGCCTTTTTTGATTGAACTTGTAGCAATCGACATATTAATGACGTCGGCGCTCAGTCGCTTCCCGGCAAGTTCAAAGGAAGTACGGGTACGAGTAGAATTTTCAAAAAAAAGATTGATTACCGTCCGGCCACGCAACTTAGTCTGCTTCTTGTCGGCACCTCGATTGAGGTCAACATATGAGTCCGACACATCAAGCAGGAAGCCAATTTCAACAGCTGACAAGTCAACAATCCCCAGCAAATGTCGATGTGGGAAAAGATTGTCGTACGTCGGCGCGTCCATAAAACGTGACTATAGGCCTGACCAATGCTCTCAGGCAAGCTTAGTAGTTTGTTTCCAGGTAAGCCAGAACCAATGGCATGGTGAGCGCGGCTAGAAGCGTCGTGATCGTGATTATCCCCGCCATTAGGGGCGCGTCTCCGCCCATTTGGCGGGCGAGTACATATGCCGTGCTTGCTGATGGGAGTGACGCGAATAGAACAGCGACGTGGGCGGGGAGGCCAGTGACACCGAAAAGCCCGCAGGTGAATGCCATTGCTATAGGCATGGCGATCAGTTTAAAGGCGCCAGACCAGGCTAGAGGCAGTTTGGCAGTTTTCATAGTTTGGATGTTGAGGCCAGCGCCGACCGCAAGGAGGCCGAGTGGCAGTGCGGCTTGGGCGAGCGCATGGATTACCAGATCAATCCCCCTTGGGAACTGCCACGATGCTGCGTTCAGAATAATTCCCAAACCGGACGCAATAATCAAAGGGTTGGTGATCAGGGGCAAGATTATTGAATTCCGCTGGCCCCGTTCGGTCGCCTGCGGGGAATATTGAGCTAACACTAGGACCGAGAGAAAATTAACCAGTGGCACTAGAACGGCAATTGACAACGCCGCTAGGGTGAGCCCGCTTTCCCCATATAGGACCCCTGCGGCTCCTATGCCGACATAGGTATTAAAGCGAGTTGCGCCCATAAAAATAGATGCGAAGGCTGGTCCATCAACGTTGATTAGTTTCCGAGTACATATGACAAGGCAACTAACTGCCAGGGTCGCCGAACTCAGGGCAATTGCCATCGGCAATACATTGAATTCGCTAATGTTAGCGTTCGACAAAGTATTGAGGATGAGTGCTGGAAATAGCACAAAATAAATCATACGCTCCAACACAAACCAAAATTCGGTGTTTCGGAAATAGGTATGTTTGAGTCCGTACCCGGAAGCGATTAAAAGGAAAACAGGGAACAATGATGGCAGGACCGTGCCCATAAATTAAGGCAAGTACGCCCTGTCGAGGGCATCCAGCGCTCCTTGCAAAATGTATCCGGCCGCCATCTTATCTACTAACTTGGCGCGTTTGTTTCGTGAAAGGTCCGCGGCGATTAAGGCCTGGGTGACGGCGGCGGTTGATAGACGTTCGTCCCATAGTAAAATTGGCGCTACCAAATGGGTTACAATATTGCGCGCGAAATCTCGGGTTGCTTGGCAACGCGGCCCCTCACTGCCATTCATGTTGATAGGCAGGCCAAGCACTATCCCGGTGACAGAGTGTTCGCTATAGATTTTACGAAGTTGGGAAGCATCTCTATCGAATTTGGTACGTCTCAAAGTATCCATTGGCGTGGCGATTCTTCTAGAAATGTCAGATAGTGCAAGGCCTATGGTTTTTGCTCCAAGGTCCAGACCCAGCAAACGCCCTTTCTTTGGAAGGCTGATGGAGAAACGATTAAGATCTTCGCTAATCATGATTTGCATAATGCAGAGTTGGCAACGGCGTCACAAGCAAGATCAGTCGTACTTGCCGTTTCCATTTACCGGGTGCTAGTTATCAAACCGATTTCCTAATTCTTTTACGTGGAGCGACCAGTTGATGGCGTTAAAAAAAGAAATTGTTGTACAGATTGCCAAACTGGCACGATTGGAAGTCGATGAGAGCGATCTGGATTTAATGTGCTCCGAGTTGTCACAAATTCTCGCGTGGATAGAACAGCTTGAAGAAGTTGATATCGGGAGCGTACCGCCAATGACAAGTGTTATCGAAATGGATCTTAAATTTCGGGAGGACGTCGTCACCGATGGTAACCAGGCGGACGATGTTATTGCGAATGCCCCAGAGCGCGACGATCATTTTTTTGTAGTGCCCAAGGTTATTGAATAATGGCTGCTGAAGAAAGTTTGATCGGGCTTTCCATTGCCGAGATGCGCGATGGGATGCGGCTCGGTGAGTTCACGGCTGTTGATCTCGCTGAAGCTCATATCGCTGCTGCAGAAAGCGTAAGGGAGCTTGGCGCGTATATTTTAGAGACGCCGGCACGAGCGCTTGAAATGGCTGCAGCATCTGATGCGCGACGTTCCAAAAACGAAATAGGGACACTTGAAGGTATCCCGCTTGCTATAAAGGACCTCTTTTGTACCAAAGGAGTGGGCACCACGGCTGCGTCGAGAATTTTGGATGGTTTCGTGCCGAGTTACGAATCAAGCGTAACCACCAATCTTTGGCGTGCTGGCGCGGTCATGACTGGAAAAGCTAACATGGACGAGTTCGCCATGGGGTCGTCTAATATGACGAGCTATTTTGGTCGCGTGCAGAATCCCTGGCGTCGTGCAGGGGATAATCAGCCAGTCACGCCTGGTGGTAGTTCCGGCGGTTCGGCGGCATTGGTTGCAGCCAATGTTGTGCCAGGTGCGACAGGGACGGATACAGGTGGCTCCATACGCCAGCCTGCTTCTTTTTGCGGTGTCGTCGGAATGAAGCCAACGTACGGTCGATGTTCGCGTTGGGGGATCATCGCGTTTGCGAGTTCTTTGGACCAAGCTGGGCCTGTTACTCGGACGGTACGGGATGCGGCTATATTGCTCGGCGCAATGGCAGGGCACGATGCTAAGGACTCAACTTCAGTCGATGTGGCGGTGCCCGATTATGAGTCGGAACTTTCGGGTGACATGAGGGGATTGAGGGTTGGCCTTCCCAAGGAATATAGAGTTGATGGCATGCCGAGTGAGATAGAGGGGTTATGGTTGGAGGGTGCGGATTGGCTTCGGCGGTCGGGCGCGGAAATTATTGATATCAGTTTGCCTCATACACAGTATGCATTGCCGACCTATTATATTATTGCACCCGCCGAGGCATCTTCAAATCTTGCTCGTTACGACGGCGTTAAGTATGGACTGCGCATTGCCGACGATGATCTGGAAGTACAGTATGAAAAGACGCGAGGGGCCGGCTTTGGCGCGGAAGTAAAGCGCCGGATTATGATTGGGACATACGTTCTTTCGGCGGGGTACTACGACGCATACTATTTGCGGGCGCAGCGTGTTCGCAGTTTGATTGCGGATGATTTCAACCAGGCGTTTGAGAAGGTCGATGTGATCCTAACCCCAACCACCCCTCATCAGGCATTTTTGCTCGGAGAAAAGCTGGAAGATCCGGTGGCCATGTATCTTAATGATGTATTCACCGTTCCTTCAAGCCTAGCGGGCTTACCTGCCATTTCCGTGCCATCCGGTTTGTCGGATAGTTCCCTTCCATTGGGGCTACAATTGATTGCTCCTGCGTTTCGTGAACCTACCTTATTTTCTGCAGCCACTTCGCTTGAAAGTTGTGCCGGGTTTGTGCCGCGACCAACAATTGTTGCAAAAAAGACGTAATGAAGGAAAGCCAAAGATATTTGCAGGGGAACACTGGCAGCTGGGAACTGGTTGTCGGGCTTGAAGTCCACGCCCAGGTGATATCTGATGCCAAACTTTTTTCGGGAGCGGCAACCGCTTTTGGAGCCCCACCAAATACGCAAGTCTCATTGGTGGATGCTGCAATGCCGGGGATGCTGCCTGTTATCAACCGACAGTGTATATATCAAGTGGTTCGCACGGGGCTCGCCCTTGGCGCTGAGATCAACTTAGAGTCCGTTTTTGATCGTAAAAATTACTTTTATCCGGACCTCCCTCAAGGATATCAAATATCTCAATATGCAAAACCTATCGTCGGTAAGGGCGAAATCATCGTTGATTTGGAAGATGGAACTTCCCGTAGAATAGCTATTACCCGCATTCATCTGGAGCAAGACGCGGGGAAAAGTTTGCATGATCAGCATCCCACTAAGACGTTCGTTGATCTCAATCGTTCGGGTGTTGCTCTGATGGAAATAGTTTCCGAGCCGGATATGCGATCTGCGGAGGAGGCCGGGGCATATGTAAGGAAATTGCGATCAATCCTGCGCCATATAAAAACATGCGATGGGAACATGGACCAGGGCTCCATGCGGTGTGATGTAAATGTCTCGGTCTGCCGTCCCGGAGAGCCGTATGGCACTCGTTGCGAAATCAAGAATTTGAACTCTGTACGTTTTGTGATGAGTGCTATTGAATGCGAGTCTGCACGTCAGATAGAAATCATCGAGGATGGGGGTCGTGTGGTTCAGGAAACCCGACTCTTCGATCCTGATCGTGTCGAGACGCGGCCCATGCGATCTAAGGAGGAAGCACACGACTACCGTTACTTTCCGGATCCCGATTTATTACCAGTACGGTTGGAAGCGGAATGGGTTGCTCAGTTGAAGGCGGAACTTCCGGAATTACCCAATGAAAAAATAGCTAGGTTCGTCCAACAATATGGTCTTGCGCCCGCTGATGCTGGTGTACTTGTGGCTGAGCCTGATCGCGCAGACTTTTTTGAAAGTTTGGCCGAGGGGAGGGATCCAAAACACGCGGCAAATTGGGTTATTGGGGAATTACTAGGAAAACTTAATAAGACAGGAGTAGAGCTTTCCGCCGCAAAGATAAGCGCGATACAGTTGGGTGAGTTAATTGATTTAATCCATGACGACAAGATTTCTGGCAGGATTGCGAAGCAGGTTTTTGATGAAATGTTTGAGACGGGAAAGGACGCGGTACGTATTGTTGAAGAACGTGGTTTAACGCAGGTTAGTGACGAGGGTGAGTTGGATAAACATATCGACGAGATACTTAATTCCAACTCCGACAAGGTTGCTGAGTATAAAGCAGGGAAAGACAAGCTATTCGGTTTCTTCGTAGGTCAAGTAATGAAGGCGACCAATGGCAAGGCCAATCCTAAATTGGTAAATCGTTTGTTGCGCGGGAGGTTATCCAACTAACGCTTAAATACTAAACAGTGTTAGGTCGTATTGAAGAAGGTTTTGATATTTAATTTGGGAGCCTTCCAGAAAGTTTTATTCTTCAAAGAGGATGCTCAAAGATTCTTGAACGTCCCGGTGTATTTCGCGCACCGTGACAACTTTTTGTTATTACTAGACAGGAGTGAAGATGTACGATTTGTACACATGGGGCACACCGAATGGCCGCAAAGTTTCGATAATGCTGGAGGAACTAGAACTGCCGTATGAGGTCCATACTGTAAATATTACTAAAGATGAACAATTTTCATCCGCGTTTCTTGAAATTAGCCCCAACAACAAAATCCCCGCACTGGTGGACCGAGACAATGAGTGCGCACTCATGGAATCTGGTGCCATCCTGATATACCTGGCGGACAAGACAAAGAAATTACTGCCAGAGTCCGGCCCCGGCCGGTACGATGTGTTGCAATGGCTTATGATGCAGATGGGTTCGGTTGGACCAATGCTAGGTCAAACTCATCATTTTGTGCGCTTCAATAAAGGTAAAGCCCCGTACGCTGAAGAACGTTACGCAAAAGAAAACAAACGAATCTACGGGGTTCTCGATCGACGTCTTGTGGACCGCGAGTATTTGGCCGGTAAATATTCTGTTGCCGATATTGCTACTTGGCCGTGGATTTCTAGATTTGAATGGCAAGAAATGGACTTTACCAATTATCCGAATTTAAAACGTTGGTATGTGTCAATCGCTGAACGCCCAGCAACCATCCGGGGATATGACGTGCCAACGTCAGGAGCAACAATTCCGATGCCATGATGGTAATGACAGGTGGTGCTCAGCTACAGACGCACATTTTTTGAGGTTTTGATTAGCTCATAGAATGCAGATGAGGTAGGGGTATGTCTAATAAAGTCACTAGCTTCAAGGAATTCGGTAGATTTCGCGAGCAACGCCGGAATAGCGAGATCGGACGTGATATTTTTCTTGCAGAGGAGAGAGTTCGCACGATTCATACTAATCTTGTCAATTTAGTTCATGAGACTCAGCAACTGGTTAAGGCTTTGGGAGAGGGAGCCCAACGGGAATTGGCTGCCGCCGCCGCAAACAATAAAATTACTGACCAGGAAAGTCTGTGTAGGTTAACAAAAATCTATGAACGTGTATCTTGGCGTTTGCATGGTCAGCTTAAGTACATGACCCATGGTGCACACAGAAGATAACTATGGTGGGGGCGCTAACCGATGCCTCGCTTGTTTATTGCCATCGATTTACCAGAATCAACGAAGGACTCTTTGACTTTTTTGCAAAGCGGTTTGCGCGAGGCCAAATGGGTAGCACGCGAGAACCTTCATCTAACTGTGCGCTTCATCGGCGATGTTTCCGAGGAAGAGGTATATGAAATCCATTCTGTTTTGGCAGCTGTTCGTGGAACACCCTTTACGTTTGAGTTTGGGGAGTTGGGGATATTTTCTTCTGGGAAGAAGCTCAGGAGTATGTGGATGGGTGTCAAAGATGGATCATCCATAGAAATTTTGCGCCGACATATAGATCGGTCCCTTTTTGGCTTGGGCTTTAAACCGGAAGGACGGAGGTATATACCCCACGTTACGGTGGGAAGGTTTCGGTGTGGGCCTACCGTGCTGCCTGAGTTTATGGCTAGAACCGGGTTTGGAACATTTCCATCAGTACGAGTGGATCAATTTGTTCTTTTTTCCAGCTTTCTTACTCAAACAGGCGCTATATATACCCCCGAAGCATATTATCCTCTGAATTCCTGGTAACGCAGAGGAGCCTGCGGTTGTTTGGCGAAGTTTATCCTTAGGTTGAGTATGGATGCAGGGTCCTCCCTTGGGATTTGCGGGAATTGATTCCGTGGGAAGAGGCGTTTTGTCTTGCCCGCCTCATTGACAGTGGTAGAAGCGCCGAATAGATATTTTTGGTTTGTGTTATGGAGGGGTGGCCGAGTGGCTGAAGGCGGCGGTTTGCTAAACCGTTGTACGGTTTTAAGCCGTACCGGGGGTTCGAATCCCCCTCCCTCCGCCAAGTTCTCAATTGAATTAAGAGCTTAGTGAAGAAATAAAAATTTAC
>CAJWOI010000001.1 GCA_913044255.1 uncultured Alphaproteobacteria bacterium | reverse complement strand
TGCTAATGTCGCTGTCGAGCGACGGCGGGGTTCCCCCGGCGTTGCCATACATGGCGCACGATATTGGATTTGCCGGGGCGATACTGATAGATCTTATGCTCGATCGCCGAATTCTCTTTCAGCACGGTCGCGTTGAACTCGTCGATTGCGCTCCGACCGGACACACGCTTCTCGACCAAGCACTACAAAAACTTCGTCTGGCGAGCAGCGACCTGCTGACTGTTGGCCAGTCGTTAGAACTGCTGGCTGAGGACGCGAGTAATCTCAAGCATGCCGGGTTCGAACACCTAGCAGATCGTGGCCTAGTAACGATCAAGCGCCGAGTTCTGGTGAGCGGTTTCGAGGCGCATTTCTTCCCCCATACCAAGGATGGCAACAGGCTATCGCTGATGTCCCGCCTTGTGCGCAGCGAAGATCTTGAGCTACAGGACGTGTTGGCAGTTTGTGCCGCCAATGCTTGCGGCCTGTTCGGCGAGATCCTGTCCAAGAAGCGAGCGAAACGACTCGCTAATCGGGTCCACCAGTTAGTGGAAGCCAACGTCGTCGGCGAGGAGGTGATTGAAACGATTGAAGCGACTATCCGGGCTGGTAGCCGCCACAACCAGCGTTCCGCATCGACTTCTGCTGGAAAGTGCGCCCAAGAAAACAAAAAGAACAACAACTGGGAGTGGCGGGCTTTCTGGTCCGACCGGCGGCCCATTATAACGCCGTGCGACACAACTGGGCTTGACGCGTCGGTGAAATTCAAGACCACTAATGTTTCCGACCGCTACCTGCTGATTCCCGAGCGCCGGGACAATATAAAGATGCGCAAGGATGGTCTTGAAGTGAAGGAGCTAATTGAGTCCCATCGACACTACGAGGCCTTCCGGCCGAAGAAAGTGCTCAAGTTTCCGATCAAAGCGGGTGACCTTGCACGCGTCTTTCCCCGACTTTATGGCCGCTCCGGTAAAGTGTCGGACGAGGCCGAGCTCGAGGCGAAGCTTAGGGCGCATGGTTATGCGGCAAGCCACGTTGATGTCGAGAAGCTGCGCAACCGGGTCCGCTTGGCCGATGACGTCCGGCTCGAATTCTGCCAGTTCACGGTCGAACATCGGACCTGTTGGTCGGCGTGTGTTGAAGGACCAGACTTCAGCCGCGTGCACGCTTGCGTCCACACCATAAACCCGCAGGAAGGCCGAGTGATGGGCTACATGGACTTTCTGCACCGAATAGTCGGTTAGCAATGATTGAGGCTACCTGGCAAATACTGCTGAGTTTCGGACGGATCGGCCTGTTTTCTCTCGGTGGTGGCAATGCCATGCTCAAGCTGATCCAAGAGGAGTGCGTCGAGAACCGCGGTTGGCTGACTACCGCCGAGTTCTCATCCTTGCTCGGCGTGAGCTATGTGTTCCCTGGGTTGACTGCGGTTAAATTATCGGCGCTGATCGGCCTGAAAGTGGCCGGCGTGCCGGGCATGCTGGCCGGCGTGCTGGCCCTTAACTTGCCGGGCTTGGTCATGGCATTCGCTTTGTATGGCGTAATCACCCGCTATCAGGACGCTGCGTGGCTGCGAAAAGTGCTGCTCGGGATGCAGTATGGCGCCCTTGCGTTACTTGCTGCGGCACTCTGGGCGCTTGCGCGTCCGTTGGGTAGCACATTGTCATGGACTGCCGCAGGCCTGGCCGTAGCTCTGTTCGTCTCGGTAGCTCTGCTCGATCTTTCGCCGTTCCTCGGCATCCTCATCTTCGCCGCCGCCTGTGTGCTAATGTTGTAGCAGTTGGCCCAGCATCACACCGCAAAAATGGACCGCAGCGCCAGATAAATCAGCGCGGCGAGCCCGCCCGCCAGCGGCAAGGTGAGTAACCACGACACCACGATGCCGAGGATCAACCGCAAGTTCACCTGATCGAAGGCTCGGGCGAGACCGACGCCGACCACAGCACCGACCGCGATGTGGGTGGTCGACACCGGCAAGCCAGTCCGCGACGCAAGCACCACCGTCGCCGAGGCTGCTAGGGTGACACAAAAGCCACGGTTGGGGGTAAGCGGAGTGATGTTCTCGCCGATTGTCCGCATTACACGACGGCCGTACGTCCAGAGTCCGAGCACGATCCCAACACCACCAAGTGCGAGGATCCAGATAGGCAGACCCGAAGTCGACGTCCCCTCGCCCCCGGACCGCACGATGGCTACCACCGCTGCGAGTGGGCCAACGCCGTTCGCGACATCGTTCGACCCATGCGCAAAGGCCATGGCACATGCTGTGAAAATCATCATCGGCGTGAAGATACGTTCGACGCGGGCGACGTTGACCTCATGGCTGTCGCCGTCGCCGACTTGCACACGTTGGATCATGGCCCAGCCGGCGACCGCAGTCGCTATGCCGATCGCCAAAGCGCAGGCGAAACTGTTTGCGGCGCTGAGATCGAGATTAAGATGGCGTAAGCCCTTAAAAAGGGTGATCAAGGAAACCACAAAGCCTACCAGAAAAACATAGAATGGCCCCCAGCGCCGCGCGGCCGCCACCGGCTGGCGGGTCTTTAAAATCAGTTGGCGAATGCTGAGTTGGAGCAAGAACGCGATAGTGCCACCAATCAGTGGCGAGATCACCCAGCTTGCGGCGATTTCGGCCACCTTGCTCCAGTTAACCGCAGATGCGCCAGCGGCAACTAGTGCGAAACCGATGATAGAGCCTACAATAGAATGGGTGGTCGAGATCGGCCAACCGCGCGTCGATGCGACTAGTAACCAGGTCCCCGCAGACAAGAGCGCCGCGAGCATGCCGAGTGCGAGCTGCCCCGGTTGGTTCATAAAAGCGTCGACCGAGACGATGTTGCTGCGAACCGTCGATGTAACCTCGCCGCCAGCGATTATGGCTCCAGCCAACTCAAACACGCCAGCGATAACCAATGCTACTGTCATGGTGATAGCGCCGGAGCCGACCGCAGGGCCCATCGCATTGGCAACATCATTGGCGCCGATGCCCCATGTCATAAAAAGCCCGAACAATAACGCGAGCACGATCAGTACCGGCCCATAAGTCTCAATCATGACTGTGAACTCCCTTCCTAACCCCGAGACCTTTGAAGGATCGAGTTGCCACCCTAATCGGCTACTTCGTCAATGATTGGGAAAGAAACTATCATGAATATCTATTAGAACTTAATCTCTTGTTCAATGTAGATGGTACCCCACTTATTAAGAGAAACTCCATCAATCGTGCCGGTTTCAAAAAAGTTGGGAACATGACCTGTTTGTCTTTCCCACGCCATTTTCACTACGTTTCCGGTCAATGATTTTTTCTTGAGAAACAGCCTTATTCTGGTCGCTGACTTATCGTCTGCATTTAGGTTGTATCTATAGCCCGCCGACCAACCAGGCAGTGTACTAAACCCACTTTTTTTTGATGGAGTCGACAAATTCTGGGCCGGTTTTATCTGGCTCTGTAGCTGTTCTTTCATCAATTTCAACTCTTGTTCGAGTGTTTGGATTCGGCTTTCCAGATTGTCTTCGGTTGATGCCGGTATCGCTGACAATAAAACGACTGTGTAAGCAATTGCTGCGAGTGCATTTTGGGTGGCTGTTCTCAACATATTTTATCGTCTCCAAATCTCAAAAATTTAGTGTCTCTTGCGTTACTTCTTCATTGGATGTAAGCGGATCTCAATAAGGTTAGCTCCCCGGACATTGCGGATTATATGCATGTTGCATGTCTGATTTATTACGCTTATGTAAAACACGCATGACAGATGTGTGAACGTTTTATTACAACGCACGTATTTAGTGATTAGGATTCGGCACAGGGTAAATGCACTGTGAACGAGGTTTCCTCATTGGGTGTACACGGAATGGTGTCATGCGCTCTTGCGGCGAGCGCCCCTCTTCGGTCCTTGAAGCCTGAGTGCTGCCCTATGACGGATCGCCTCATGGGCGGCAAATGCAGCTTGATTAATGATTGCTGAGACCGTGGACCCCATAGGAACAATCTGTGCGGGTTTGCTCAGTCCCATTAGTAAAGGCCCTATGACGGTTGTCCGGCCAATTTCTTTCAGCAACTTCGCGGATATGTTGGCACTGTGTAGCGCCGGCATTATCAGCACGTTGGCTGGACCTGATAACCGACAAAACGGGTACAATTCGAGTAATTCCGGGTCTAAAGCAACGTCAGCGGCAATTTCGCCGTCATACTCGAAATCCACCTTTCGTGAATCAAGCTCTTGTACGGCATCGCGAATACGGTCCGCCTGTTCCCAGCGCGGATTGCCGAAATTGGAATTTGAGAGCAATGCAACCCTTGGTTCGTGACCCATTGACCGAGCCTTGGCAGCAGTCTGGCAGGCAATGTCGGCCAGTTCAGCCGGTGTTGGTAGTTCGTGCACGGTGGTGTCAGCGATGAATACGGTGCGGCTTCCCGCGATAACCATTGAAAGCCCGAACATGCGTTCACTAGGACGTGGTTCCAAGACCCTTTGGATCTCTTTCAGTGCAACGTAATAGCTACGAGTCAGCCCAGTGACCATCGCATCTGCATGGTCCATTGCAACCATGCAAGCAGCAAAGATATTTCGATCTTGGTTAACCAGTCGCTGGCAATCTCGATAGAGAAAGCCGTTACGTTGTTGCCGCTCATAGAGAAAGTCTGTGTAGACTCTGTTTTGTTTGCTTAGGCTTGCGTTATGAATTTCTAAACTTTCTGGCCCGCTTAGGCCCATCCCGGAAATGGTCTCCAGAATCCGTGATTCGCGCCCAATGAGGATGGGAGTTCCTAGTCCAAGTCCACGCCACTGCACGGCCGCACGGATTACCTGCTCTTCCTCACCTTCTGCAAAAACCATCCGCACGGGATGGGCCCGCACCTCATCTTGGATCATTTGAACGCTACTGGCCGTTGGGTCAAGTCGGACGCCAAGTTGACGACGATAGCTTGGTTCATCGTCGAAGGGCTTCTGTGCGACGCCACTTGCAATAGCGGCCTTCGCTACCGCGATTGGAACAGAGGTAATAAGGCGGGGATCAAACGGGGCTGGAATGATATATGCAGGACCGTATCGAAGTCGGCGCGCAGAATAGGCGGCCGCCACTTCGTCGGGTACGTCTTCGCGAGCTAGTTCAGCGATTGCCTCCGCTGCAGCGATCTTCATGGAGTCGTTAATTGTCGATGCGCGAACGTCCAGGGCGCCTCGGAAGATGTATGGGAAGCCAAGCACATTATTGACTTGATTTGGATAATCGGAGCGACCAGTAGCCATGATGGCATCGCCACGAATTGTTGCCACCTCTTCGGGGGAAATCTCCGGGTCGGGATTGGCCATCGCAAATATAATTGGCTGCGCTGCCATGCTTTTGACCATGTCAGCGGTTACAGCCCCTTTTTTTGATAGCCCAAAAAATACGTCTGCTCCGGCGATGGCCTCGGCCAAGGTCCGGCATTTGGTGTCGTTTGCGTGGGCCGATTTCCACTGGTTCATGCCGATCTCACGACCAGTGTAGATTACACCACGGGTGTCGCAAACGATCACACTACCGGCGGGCACTCCCATGCCTTTGAGCAATTCAGCACAAGCTACGCCGGCTGCGCCCGCTCCATTTATCACTATCTGCGTGTCTTTAATATCCCGATCCGTTAGATGCAGAGCATTAATGAATCCAGCTGCGGCGATAATTGCAGTACCGTGCTGGTCGTCATGGAAAACTGGAATATCCATCGTCTCTCGAAGGCGTTGCTCAATAATGAAGCACTCCGGAGCCCGAATGTCCTCGAGGTTAATGCCGCCCCAGCTTTTTCCAAGAAAACGGACGCAGTCGACAAATTCGTCCACATCCTCAGTATCGATTTCAAGGTCAATACTATCTATGTCTGCGAATCGTTTAAATAATACAGCCTTACCTTCCATTACCGGTTTGGCGGCGAGGGCGCCGAGGTTGCCAAGCCCAAGTACAGCGGTACCGTTGGAAATGACAGCCACCATGTTCCCTTTAGCAGTGTAGTCGTAGGCGCGGTCAGGGCTTTTCTCTATCTCCAGGCACGGTTCCGCAACGCCCGGCGAGTACGCGAGTGATAGCTCTCGGGCGGTGGTTAGAGGCTTAGTTGCACGTACCTCCAACTTTCCTGGTTTTCCATTGGCATGAAATGCGAGTGCCTCGTCGCGCATCGCTTTCGATGCCGTATTGGATGACGTCATGGTTCTGTCCCAGAAGGTGGTTTCAGCATCCTATATTCGGGACTGTAGAGCTGCTTCAGGCAACCGTAAAGCGCTCCAGATCAGAATCCCTTATGCTATGGTTGAAGTCATGGTGGCAGACGAACCAAGTACGGCGTCAGAAAGTGGTCATCTCGTGGCCGGGAATAGCCCCGGGCTACGATCCACGCCTATGTTGGCACAATATTTTGCAATCAAAAAAACACATCCTGAGAGTCTGCTATTTTTTCGCATGGGCGACTTCTACGAAATGTTTTTTGACGATGCAGTTGTTGCGGCTGGTGTGCTGAATATCGCACTAACTAAGCGGGGAAGGCACGAAGGAGCTGAGGTACCGATGTGCGGGGTGCCAGTTCACAGCCACCAGTCATACCTCCATAGGTTAATAAAAAACGGACACAGGGTCGCCATTTGTGAACAGATTGAAGATCCTTCAGAGGCACGCAAGCGCGGTGGGAAGACCTTGGTCAAGCGGGCAGTTGATAGGGTGGTCACGCCTGGCACGCTTATCGAAGATTCTTTGTTAGATGCTCGGTCAAACAATCACCTTGCAGCAATCGCTAGAGTTGGCGGCCAATCCGCGTTGGCCTGGATAGACATTTCCACGGGCGTGTTCTGGTCAGCCGTGCCGGCCCAAGGCGATTTATCAGCAACTCTGTCTCAGATCTCACCCGGCGAACTATTAGTGCCCGAGTCACTACCCGATGACCCATTGTTTGCCACTTTGTTCATTGACTGGAAATCCCTCCTCACTTGTCTTCCAGCCACGTGTTTTGATAGCCTTGCAGGCGAACGCCGTCTTAAGCGAGCATTTGGCGTAACTTCCTTGGACGCATTCGGAGGATTCGGGCGTGCTGAGTGGGCGGCCTGTGGTGCTCTTTTGGATTATGTTGCACTGACCCAAAAAGGGCGCATGCCGCGCTTGCTGCCCCCACGCCAGCAAACAGCCACTGCAGTGATGGCGATTGACGCCGCCACCCGTAGAAATCTTGAAATTACTGCTGCGTTAGATGGCGGGCGCGAAATGAGCTTGCTCGGGATTATAGACCGCACACTAACTGGTGCTGGTGCGCGTCTGTTGGCTTCTCGTTTAAGCGCACCGCTCACTGATCCAGTGGAGATCTCCGGACGCTTAGATATGGTGCAGTGGTTTTTGTCTGCGTCCAAAGTTCGTGGACGGACCCGACATGCACTTCGCGTCTGTCCAGACATCGAACGCGCGTTAAGCCGACTCGTGTTGGGCCGCGGGGGGCCGCGAGACCTAGCCTCGATTAGAGATGCTACCACGCGGGCAAAAGAAATTAAGGCGATCTTAAGTGAGGGTGGTGTATCCAATTGGCCGGATCAGCTTAGCTCCGCTTGTACAAGTATTGGTGATGATGTCGCGGTGACGGATCGGCTTACAAGTGCTTTAGCAAATGATTTACCCATACTTGCTCGTGATGGCGGTTTCATCGCATCCGGGTATTCCGCAACTCTCGATGAGTATAAAGTAGCTCGCGATGAGAGCCGGCGCCTAATCCGTGATCTTGAAAAAAGATATCGCCAAGAAACGGAAATTAGCACTCTCAAGCTTAAGCACAATAACGTCCTCGGTTATTTTGTTGAGGTAACGCCCGTTCATGCTGATAAGCTAGTCAGCCCTTTCATCCACCGACAAACTTTAGCAAGCTCAATACGTTTTACGACGGTAGAACTGGGAGATCTTGAGGATAAAATTTTGCGAGCTGGCGAACGAGCGCTGGCACTTGAACTCGAGTTGTTCGGCGAGCTGGTTGAGGTGGTTTGTGGGCAAGATGAAGCGCTCGCCCTGACTGGTTCGGCGTTAGCTCAAATTGATGTCGCCGCAGGCCTAGCGGAATTGGCTGCAACGCGAGGATATGCTCGGCCCACTGTTGACGATAGTAGCACTTTTCGTGTGCGTGAAGGCCGGCATCCTGTGGTTGAGGCGGTGGCAGATGCCCGTGCAGAGCCTCAGTCTTTTATAGCGAACGATTGCGACCTTGCCGAGGAGCAACGTCTGTGGTTGCTGACTGGGCCGAACATGGCGGGGAAAAGCACGTTCCTGCGGCAGAATGCTTTGATAGCAGTTCTGGGCCAGATGGGATCGTTTGTACCGGCGCGCGAGGCGCATATAGGCATTGTTGACCGTTTATTCAGCCGGGTCGGGGCGGCTGACGACTTAGCGCGGGGACGTTCAACGTTTATGGTCGAAATGGTGGAAACTGCTGCTATTCTTAATCAGGCGGGTCCGCGAGCCTTAGTAGTGCTCGATGAGATCGGTCGCGGCACTTCAACCTATGACGGCTTGTCAATTGCTTGGGCCACAGTGGAATATTTGCATGCCCACAACCGATGTCGTGCCCTGTTCGCGACCCATTTTCACGAACTCACAGCGTTAGCCTCTAAGCTTGAGTCGCTCCGTTGCTATCACATGCGAATTCGCGAATGGCAAGAGAAAGTGGTATTTCTGTATGAAGTTAGTCCGGGTGCGGCCGATCGTTCGTATGGAATACAGGTTGCACGGTTGGCCGGCTTGCCGGACTTGGTCCTGACGCGAGCTCAAGAAGTGCTTGCGACCTTGGAGATGGACGAGCGGGGTTCCGAGGCAGCACGGTTAACCGAAGATCTTCCATTGTTTTCTGATTCTGTTTCGAGTGTGCATCGGCCCGGCCCGAACCTGCTATTGGAAGAAGTCGATGCGATCAAGCCTGATTCTCTCAGCCCGCTTGAGGCCCTTGAAGTTCTGTACAAACTTAAGGCTAGCGTGGAGCAAGAAGATTGACGTTTTTACTATTATGTGACTGGAATTTGATTTCTGGTAGCAGTGTGCTCGGTTTGGACGAGGCTGATGAAAACAAATAAAAACCGAAGAGAGATAATTAATCGACGGTTCCTTAACGGTACGATTGCCGCTTTATATGAACAAATTTCCGATCCGGTTCAACGGCGCACAGCATTGGTCGCCTTGCTAAAGGATAATCTCCAAAAGGGGCGGGAGGTTATCGAAAAAAACTTTATGAACGGTGCCCCGGGCCCAGAAGTTGCTGCAGCCAGTAGCTATTTAATTGACCAGGTAATAACGGTCACTTTTGAGTACGTCGATCAACGTATTTTCCCTTCCGTGAATCCTACCGCCGCGGACAGATTGGCTCTGATCGCAGTGGGTGGGTATGGGCGGGGAGAAATGGCTCCATTTTCCGACGTTGATGTCTCCTTCCTGCACCCGTGGAAGCTTACACCGCGAGCGGAGCAGGTGGTTGAATATCTTCTTTACATTTTTTGGGACCTGGGACTGACCATTGGTCATGCGACAAGGACGATCGATGAGTCAATCGCACGAGCCAAGAAGGATGTCACTATTTCCACCAGCCTGTTGGAAGCTCGGTTTGTTTGTGGGGACCAGCTGTTATTTCTTGAGTTGCAAAATCGCTTCAAGAGCGAAGTTGTAGAAGGCAGCGGTCGTGGCTACCTGTCAGCTAAGCTCGCGGAGCGGAAAACGCGCCACGCCCAGATGGGAGATTCTCGCTACGTCGTGGAGCCGAATGTTAAGGATGGCAAGGGAGGGCTGCGTGATTTGCACACGCTGTTCTGGATTGCTCAATATTTGTATCGAATAGTCCACGTTGATGACATGGTTTCTCATGGAGTGTTAGGACCGGAGGAAATCAGGGTGTTTCGGCGTGCACACCGATTTCTTTGGACAGTACGTTTTCATTTACATTACTCGGCTAAGCGCGCCGAAGAGCGCCTAACGTTCGATCAGCAACTAGTTGTCGCGGAAGCAATGAATTATGGGGATCGCCCGAATGCAGTCGGGGTCGAACGCTTCATGAAATATTACTATAGGGTCGCTAAGGATGTTGGAAATCTGACGCGTGTATTTTGTGCAGCTCTTGAGGTGGAGCAACAAGATCAACCCCGCCTGCGTTTGCCTTGGATAAGGTCGAGGGATTATTCGCTTAATGGGTTCACGGTAGTGCGCGGCCGCCTCGATATTATCGCAGAGGATACTTTTGAGGCTAATCCAGTCAAAATGATAGAACTGTTTGGGGTCGCGCAGCAGCATGAACTAGACATTCATCCACGCGCGCTTCGCCTAATAACCCGCAGTCTCAAAAAAATCGATGCGGCCATACGCGCTAACCGACAAGCGAACCGATATTTTTTAGAAATATTAACTTCTAAGAAGGATCCTGAGACTACCTTGCGCAGGATGAATGAGGCAGGTGTGCTCGGTCGTTTCATATTGGATTTCGGCCGCGTTGTCGCCCAGATGCAACACGACATGTACCATGTGTACACGGTGGACGAGCATACCGTATTTGCGGTTGGAATTCTGTCGGGAATAGAGAGCGGGAAGTTTAGCGATGAGTTGCCGCTAGCGACAGAAATTTCTGGGAGCTTACTGTCCCGTGAAGTGCTGTACCTTGCTCTTTTTCTTCACGATATAGGCAAAGGAAGAGGCGGGAACCATTCGATAATTGGTGCAAGAATTGCGCGCAAGCTTGGCCCGAGGCTCGGTCTCAGCGGTGGAGATACGGAAACTGTAGCCTGGCTAGTAGAGCATCATCTGTTGTTCTCAAACACGGCTTTCAAGCGAGATATTGGTGATCCCCAGACTGTGCAGGATTTTGTTGCGGTAATACAGTCACTCGAACGATTGCGGTTGTTGTTGGTTCTTACTGTCGCAGACATACGTGCTGTTGGGCCGCGAGTTTGGAATGGGTGGAAGGGTCAATTAATTCAGGACCTCTACAATGAGGCAGCAGCAGAGTTAAGTGCTGGCCGCACTCGCATGGACCGTTCGGAACGCGTTGATGCGGCAAAACAAGCGCTGCGAGCGAAGCTTACGGACTGGGCGGAAGAGAGCAAGGAAAGTCACGTTGGTCGGGGGTATCCGAGTTACTGGTTGTCATTTGACACGGAGGCCCACGCGCGGCACGCGAACTTCATTCGCCATGCTGATGCGGAGCAGCGTGCATTTGCGTTTGATGCACAGGTTGATCATTTTCGTGCTGTGACAGAGATCACAATTTATTGCCCGGCCCATCATGGGTTGTTTGCTGGTATTGCTGGGGCTATGGCGGCGTCTGGGGCGAACATTGTCGACGCGCGAGTATCATCTACCACCGATGGTATGGCGCTTGATGTATTTTGGATTCAGGATACAGCCGGGGGCGCTTATGAGCGGGCTGAACACTTGGAGAAACTCGCGGCTACGATTGAAAATACGCTCACGCGCGACTTTAAGCCGGGGCTTGCTTTAGCAGAACGAAATATGTTGCCGTCTCGGACGGAGGTATTCACCGTTGCGCCGCGCGTGTTAGTGGACAACAATGCCAGTGCGACCTATACGGTGGTTGAGGTAAATGGCCGCGATAGAGTCGGGTTGCTTTACGATATTACCCGTTCGCTTACTGAGCTGCGACTGTCTATCGGCTCGGCGCGGATAACCACATACGGGGTGAGGGCCGTAGATGTCTTTTATGTCAAGGACATGTTTGGCATGAAGATAATGGATGACGGACATGTTATGCGCATCCGTAATGCCATCCTCGAAATATTGGCGCAGTCTCACCGAGTATTGTCCAATCCGGATATCCCGGTGGCCGCGGCAGAGTAGCCCTTGGGCGTTCAATCTCCATGACAAATCGGGATTAACATGAAAATAATAAAGATCGAGGATCTCCACTGTGATGCAGGTTGGCGCATATTTTCTTTCCTCAAAATTGTCACGGATGAAGGATTGATCGGTTATTCCGAATACAACGAATCCTACGGGTCAAAGGGTCTAACAGCGGTAATTCGCCCACTGGCTGACAGCCTTGTTGGGGCGGATCCACGCGCCGTAGAACGAATTACGGCAACACTGTATGGACAAACTCGACAGGCGCCGGGCGGGATGATCTCTCAGGCGATTGCGGCCATTGAGAATGCATTGGTTGATCTCAAGGCAAAGGCACTCGATGTGCCCGTCTATGAAATGCTGGGCGGGCCCGTCCGAGACGAGATTCGTCTTTATTGGTCTCACTGCGGTACATATCGCTTGCATCACCATGAGGTGTTGGGAGTTCCGCAACTTAATTCGCTAGAGGGATGCCGAAACTTAGGTAAGGAAGTTGCGGACTCGGGTTTCACGGCGCTCAAAACAAACATGTTTTTGTTCGATGGCATCGAGCCACAAATGTACATGGCCGGTTTTTCTAGGCAATTTCATGCTAATTCGCCTGAGGATCACGGGTTATGGGATCTTGCGCTCAACCCTGATGACAAGATTAAAGCCGCTGTTAGGGGCCAGCTTATGGCTCTTCAGGATGGAGCTGGGCAAGAAGTTAAAGTTCTTCTGGACATGAATTTTAATTTCAAGACGGAAGGTTACCTTGCGATGGTCCGTGAATTAGATGACCTTGGTCTGATGTGGTTCGAAATCGATTCTTATGACCCGGATGCTCTGCGCGATATTCGGAGATCCTGTCGAACGCCGATCGCATCCTGTGAGTCACTGTACGGTCGTCGCCAATACAAGTCTTTCCTGGAGCACCACGCAGTGGATGTGGCGATTATCGATGTGCCTTGGAACGGTATACTGGAATCGCTGAAGATTGCCGCTATGGCGGAACCCTATGAAATCAATGTGGCCCCCCATAATTTCTATGGACATTTGTCCACACTGATGAGCGCTCACTTTTGTGCAGTAGTCCCTCATTTAAGAATTATGGAGATCGACGTCGACGATGTTCCGTGGAAGGATGACTTAGTGACAGTGGTGCCAACGATAGAGAACGGGTATTTGAAATTACCCACCGGCCCGGGGTGGGGTGCTGATCCCGACGAGGAGGCAATACGGGCGCATCCGCCTAAAATTTGACGTTCCATTAACCGATGTATTCAGACATTACGATTTTTTGTATTGAATGATCTATGCATGATTTGGTGATCCGCAACGGGAGCATAGTTGAGCGTCCAGGAAATGCCGCGTATACCAGCAATGTTTCAGTGGACGACGAAAGTATTAGTGCCGTGGGTGTTATCTTCCTTATGTTCGCCCTTATTAATGATTAGAACGTAGCGATGTTAATCCGCTTTGCGGCAACTGTCGGGGGGTTCACGTTGCTCTCGCGCGTCCTTGGATTCGCGCGCGACATTTTGATTGCTGTGTTTCTAGGTGCGGGCGCGGTGGGCGACGCATTTTTTATTTCATTTAAACTGCCGAACCTGTTTCGGCGTCTGTTCGCAGAAGGCGCTTTTAACCTGGCCTTTGTGCCCATGTTCACGAGTGCCCTAGCCTCTGACGGGCGCGCAACTGCTCGAGTCTTTGCAGAGGATGCACTAGCGGTCCTACTGTGGGCTCTGTTGGCAATGGTGGTGTTAGCTCAGATTGCGATGCCTTGGTTAATGTTGGTCATTGCTCCAGGGTTTGCAGATGATCCTGCCAAGTTTGATCTTACGGTTTACCTGGCGCGTCTCACCTTTCCTTATCTTTTGTTTATATCTCTCGTGTCTCTGCTGGGTGGTTTGTTGAATAGCCTTGAACGTTTTGCCGCGGCTGCCGCGGCGCCCATATTCCTCAATCTTTGTCTGATAGGCGCCCTGTTGGGCTTCGCTCGGGCGGGTGAAACCCCGGCTCATGCGCTTGCTTGGGGAGTTGCAATAGCCGGGCTCATACAATTTCTTTGGCTGGCTTGGAATTGCAAACGCGCAAATTTTTTGCCTCGTCTGTCCTGGCCACGCCTCACTCCTTCTGTAAAACGCCTTCTGGTGCTCATGCTTCCCGCGGCAATCGGCGCCGGCGTGGTTCAGCTCAACCTCGTGGTGGACATGATTATCGCCTCATTGTTACCTGATGGCTCTGTGTCCCATCTCTATTATGCGGACCGTGTGGTGCAATTACCACTAGGGGTGATCGGTGTTGCGATTGGCACGGCACTTCTCCCCACGTTATCACGTCAAGTCGCCGGTAAAGAGGGTGACGCTGCTTACGGCTCGCAAAATAGAGCTATTGAGTATGCATTGCTGCTAACCTTGCCGTCTGCTGCCGCTTTGATGGTGATTGCTACGCCCATCGTCCATGTGTTGTTCGAACGCGCGGCCTTTGATGCGCGTGCAACGGCAATGACTGCTGGGGTGCTGGCCGCCTATGGCATCGGGTTGCCTGCATTCGTCTTGATCAAGGTCTTGGCACCGGGTTATTTCGCGCGAAAAGACACTCGCGCGCCGGTACGGGCGGCAGCTTGGGCCCTTGCCGTTAATGTTGTCCTAAACCTGGTATTTATGAAGCCATTTGGAGTGATTGGTATAGCGTTGGCTAGTGCTTTGTCGGCCTGGTTAAATGCTGCGTTATTGGCGAAAGGTTTATATGTTCAGCGCTATTTTCGACCCGACAGGTTGCTCCGCCGCCGTGTTCCGCGCATGTTACTTGCAAGTATGGCGATGGTCCTTTTGCTTTTAGTCTCTTCAAAAATATTTACGCCCTGGTTATTGGGTGGGATAGGGCTAAAAGTATCGGCGCTTTTTGGGCTTGTTTTGGTCGGGGTAGTAGGGTTTACGTTTACCGCAAGTGTCGTAGGGGCCATGCGTTGGCAGGACCTAAGGGCAGCGCTGAAGGGGTGAGTCAGCGTTCATTCGTTTGGTAGATAGATTGAGATCTACCAACTGCTTCGAAACTTGCTGCCCAAATTAAGTCGTTTTGTGTTTTATATGAAAGCTGGGCCGTATCGAAGATTGACCAATCCTTACTGGGACGATACACCGCCGGCAATGCGCTGATTCAATGGGGGAATCATGAACCGTATATTTTCCGGCGTTCAGCCCACTGGCAACTTGCACCTGGGGAATTATCTCGGCGCAATTCGAAACTGGGCGCGCCTTCAGGATCAATATGACTGTATTTATTGTGTAGTCGATTTGCATGCCATTACCACGCCGCAGGATCCAAGTGAGCTGCGAGCCAATACCAGGGAAGTGACGGCTGGGCTTATGGCCGCAGGTATCGATCCCAAGCGCAACATAATATTCAATCAGAGCCGAGTGTCTGGACACGCTGAGCTTGCTTGGGTTTTCAACTGTGTTGCGCGCCTTGGATGGCTCAACCGCATGACCCAGTTTAAGGAGAAGGCGGGTAAGCACCGGGACAACGCAACTGTGGGGCTTTACGCTTATCCTACATTGATGGCTGCGGATATACTCCTCTATAAGGCGACACATGTCCCAGTGGGTGAGGACCAGAAACAACATTTGGAGTTAACCCGCGATATCGCGAAAGCGTTCAACAGCATGTTCGGAACGGAATTTTTTCCGATGCCCGAGCCACTGATTTTAGGCGCGGCACGGGTAATGAGCTTACGTGACGGCTCCAAGAAGATGAGCAAATCTGACGACTCTGATTACTCTCGCATTAACATGGCCGACGATGCGGACTCGATTGCCCTCAAGGTTCGCAAGGCCCGGACCGATCCGGAGCCTTTACCAGAGTCGACTGATGGTCTTGAAGGGCGCACAGAGGCAGCAAATTTACTTGGTATTTACGGGGCGCTCGCTGATAAGACTGTCCAACAAGTTTGCGAAGAATTCGCTGGCAAATCATTTTCTCAGTTCAAATTACAACTCATTGACCTTGCTATCGCTGTTTTGGCACCCATCGGGCACGAAATGAAACGGCTCTCCGAGGACCCAGGTCATGTAGACCAGGTGTTGTCGGATGGCGCAGATCGTGCAACACAAATCGCGACACCAATACTTTCTGACGTAAAAAAAGTGGTGGGCCTTACATGAATGTTCCTGCCATTAGGGTAGTAGCTGCGCATTTGCCGGAGATTTGTTCACCCGAGCGACAACGTTATAGAGATTGAAACTTATTGGGCGCGCAACTAAAAAAATGCTTGCGTACCGACGCGTGTAGGAGCAAAACCTTTCGCAACCTAACTCTTCTATAAACAGTACCGATGGAAATCTATCTACCCATCGCCGAAATGTCGGTCAGCATTGTGCTGTTGCTGGGCATGGGTGTTGGGGTTGGGCTTCTGTCCGGGATGTTCGGGGTCGGCGGCGGCTTTTTAATGACGCCGTTGCTCATTTTTATTGGCGTACCACCGGCAGTTGCGGTAGCCACCGAGGCTAATCAAATCACGGCGGCCTCAGTTTCGGGATTTCTGGCACATTGGCGGCGAGGTAACGTGGACCTAAAGATGGGCTTCGTGCTCGTAGTATTCGGCGCGATTGGTTCTGTATTGGGGGTCTGGTTGTTTCGGAAGTTGCGCTCCGCAGGACAAGTTGACGAATTTATCTCACTCACGTTCGTGTTATTTCTTGGGGTGATCGGGACGCTGATGGCTCTCGAGAGTGGGCGTTCCATACTCCGGAGGCGGCGAGGTGGGCGACGCGAACGGATGCATGCACATTATTGGGTACATGGCCTTCCGTATAAGATGCGGTTTCGTAAATCAAAGCTTTATATCAGTGCGTTGGTCCCCGCAGGAATAGGGTTCTGCGTTGGCGTGATGTCTGCAACTATGGGGGTTGGTGGCGGCTTCATACTTATACCGGCGATGATTTATATTCTCGGAATGCCCACAGCGATGGTTGTGGGCACTTCGCTCTTTCAGATCATCTTTGTTGCCGCTAATAGCACTCTTTTGCATGCGGGCAGCAATCAGACCGTTGACATATTACTGGCCCTGATCCTTCTGCTTGGCGCCGTTGTTGGAGCTCAGTTTGGGACCCGAATTGGTACGCGCCTACGCGGGGAGGAACTAAGAATTTTGCTTGCACTGTTGGTCATTGCTGTATGCGCTAAGCTTGCTCATGATTTACTGGCAACGCCTGTGGATATTTATTCAACCGCCCCATTTATCGGATGAAAATGGGGGCATCAAATCAATCAAAAATTACAAGCGCGTTGCTCTGCATCTGCGCTATGTCAGCGTCAGCTTTTGCCGAGTCTTTGGAGGTTGATCTTAGTCACCATAGTATAGCGATACACTCAAACTTTACGGGCGCGGAAGTGCTTTTGTTTGGGGCCATGCAAGGCCCGGGAGGCGACGAGATAGTGGCAGTGATGCGTGGCCCAAATCAGCCGGTGGTGGTGCGCCGTAAGGCTCGCACAGCGGGATTTTGGCTAAATCGCAGCGAACTAGTTTTTGAGACTGCGCCTGGATACTATGCGGTGGCCGCATCGGGCCCGCTTGATGCAATCTTAGATGCAAGGCAACGAGCAGCAAACCGGGTTGGGCTGAACAACATAAAGTTAGTATCGGTAGGGGGCGCCACAAGGGGTGGCGGTTTTGCCAAATATTATGAGGCTCTGTTGCGCCACAAAGTTGACCAAGGACTCTATTTTCTAGAGCCGTCTGAAGTCCAGTTTATAGGCACTAATTTGTTTCGAGTGCGATTCGATTTTCCCTCAAACGTCCCGCCAGGGACTTATCAAGCTGCAGTGCACCAGGTAAGTGATGGCAGGGTGATAGCGAGTGGCACTGCCTCTCTGGTAGTCCGCAAGACCGGGATTGAGGCAAGGATATATCGCACTGCACACGATAGCCCGTGGTTGTATGGTATTCTTGCCGTAGTCTTGGCTTTAATGGCAGGATGGCTAGCAAGCGCAATTTTCCGAAGAACCTAACCAGTGGCTAATCAACAAGGACACGTTCCAGGCAAGATAACGTATTTGGTGTGCGTAGATGAGAGCGATGATTGCCGTGTTGCAATGCGCTTGGCCGCGCTACGGGCGCGCAATACAGGCGGCCATGTGTTTCTTCTGTATGTGGTAGAACCGGCCAGCTTTCAGCACTGGGGATCCGTAAGTGAGGTAATGGCCGAGGAACGGCGGCAGGAGGCCGAGGAGCGGCTTAATGCACTTGCAGAGGAGGTCAACAATTATGCCGGTATTCGTCCGGTGCTGTTTGTCCGGCAGGGTCGCAAAATCGAACAAATCCTGAAGTTGATTGACGATGAGCCGGACATTAATGCGATGGTGTTAGGATGTGCGCCAGAAGGTAAAGGCAGCAATGACCTGGTGCATGAGCTTAGTAACCAGCTGACGAAACGTCTGCGGATCCCGCTATTGATTGTGCCGGGTAATCTAACTGACGAGCAAATCAAGAGCCTGACCTAGGTTAGTTTGTTGTCGAAATCAGTTTCCATGTTGTCGCGGCACAAGTAGTTGAAGGCCAAACCAGCGCCACCTACCGCCGGGGCCAGGCAGTGTGCAATTGACCCGATTGCGGCCGGTTGGAAGGGCGCCTGGGAAACGGACTTCGATTCGAGCGGGCCCTAGTTGCTCGATGTTCAATTTTCCAAATCGGGCTAAATAGCAGGCTAAGTTCTCTAGCGGTCCTACCTCACCGGCGACTGTGAAACCTAAGGAAGGTGGATTATGTGTAATAACTGGGTCCGTTGGAACAACATCGGTAACTGGAAGTGGCAGGGTGTCTACCACCGTTCGGAACCTTGGCATGTTGGCGTAATTTCCAACTAACGGAAAGCGAGGCAGGGCCATGTAATCGGCGTTGCCATAAATAACACCCGAGTGCTGGCCGAAAGCGGCGCTATATCCATGATGCGCGATTGTTCTCTGCAGATCTGCGTCATATTCACCGAATGGGTACGCAAAAAGCTCAGGTGCCGTGCCGATTTCCTCCATCAGACGTTGATTTGCTCGAGTAATATCTGCTGCTGCCTCATTCTCGTCCAGTTCAACTAAATGTTTATAGCCTCCTCCCAAGGCGCCTATTGTTACGCCAGAGGATGAAAGCTCCCGGACCTGGTCCCATGACATGAGCATATCCCCCCCAGAGTCGATAACGTCAGTGGCAATAAAGACAGTGAACGGGAAGCCCAGGGCTTTTAATCTCGGCCAAACCTCCTGATAAATCGAAATATGTCCGCCATCAAAAGTCATCGCAATAGCGTTTTCTGGCACTGGAGCCCCGATCTGCAGTGTCGCTACTATCTGTGGCAAAGGTAATACCTGATAATTATTCGTAGAAAGATGGCTGAGATGGTTTTCAAATTCCTCCGTCTTAGTAGTAGCTCCACCGGCGGCACCAACCCGACTATACATTAGCGCCACGGCGGAATCCTGGGCACGGCAGTTTGTGCTGGCTGGAAGCGATATCAGTGCCAGTAGGGCTATAAGCGTTATTCTTGCTTTTGCCTCAGTGTTGATAAAATGCACCCAGGTATCCCAATGTGGCTGTCGAAAGGCACGACGTTGAAGCCTACGCCGTATTGTTTTCACTTGCTCGAATAAATGGTGTACCGATAGTCATAGTATAGATCTCCGTCAGGGGCCAGACGCCCACGCTCACGTGGGGAGTTCTAGTTTGTAGCCGGTCAGGCGTTGACGGGAGAGGCAACGCAGCGATGAGCCCTACTATTTTAGCTCTCGATACGACGACTGAAGCATGCTCGGTCGCTTGTTGGCGATGCGGAAAGGTGATTGCCGAAGACTTCCTACATTTGGGCCGCGGTCACGCTGAAGCGCTGGCACCGATGATTGCAGCGACAATTGCGCGGTCTGGTCTGGGTTATGAGCAATTCGATGCTATCGCGGTGACGATAGGTCCAGGAACGTTTACGGGGCTTCGCATAGGCCTTGCTGCCGCGCGCGGCTTGGCCTTGGCCATGTGCAAACCTATGATCGGTGTTACGACGTTAGAAGCAGTCGCGTACGCGGCTAGATCGGAGCAACGGTCGGTGTTAGCCATACTCGACGCACGTCGAAGTCAGCTTTACGCTCAAGGCTTCGATTCGATGCTTATGCCGCTTAGCGCCCCATCCGTTGTTTCTCCCGAATGCATCCAATCTATAGTACCTGAGGGGCCATACGTGGCTGCAGGGACCGGAGTTGCACTTGCTCGACCCTATCTTCTCCGCCCGCCCGCCTCACCTGGCGACGTAACGTTTGATGCAGGGGATGGTTTCCCTCGGGCAGCTGTGGTCGCCCGGATAGCCAGCACGCGGCCACCTGCTGCTGCAACTACGGTGCGCCCCATATATTTACGACCTCCAGATGCTATCCCCCCAAAGGCCGCAGACACCGAGACAGACGGTGCTTAAAATTCTATCAATTAAAAGTATACACCATGTTGAAATGGTGGTGGGGGTGTATGGCCAGTGCTTTACCTCGCTTGCAAGCAATCACTCGATCAGGGAAATGCTACGGATGCCCGGTGTCTTTGGTGTGATCGGCGCCGATAGGTCATCGGATGAAGCTGTGGGTTTCGCAATTTGTCGCCTGGTTGTTGACGAAGCCGAAATATTGTCCATCGGCGTTCGCTTCGAAAAACGGCGGTTGGGACGGGGTCGAGAATTATTATCAGCTTTGCTTGCAGAGGCACGGATGCGTGGTGCAAGTACGGCTGTGCTTGAGGTTGCGGAGTGCAACGAACCAGCGCAGTCGCTTTATCGTGTGTTTGGGTTTGTTCGGGTCGGTAGGCGGGAGGATTACTACGAATCAAAGGAGGGTAGGAGGATCGCAGCTGATATCATGCGATGTATGTTACATGTTTGACTTTCGAGGAATTTTATCTGATCAGCACGCGTATACGGTAACTTCCGGGCAAGCCAGAGATTGGGTTAAGGGAAAGTACTTTATGGCCGAGTTCTTTAAGGGAAAGTGGCACATTTTCTAGTGGTTCGCCCTCATTCAGGAGAATTGCAAGTACCGCCCCTGGTTTCATGGAGTCGACGGCGAGGCGAGCGTGCACGAACGTAAGCGGGCATATTTTGTCCGTTATATCCAGTTCTCGATCGCAGTCTTTATTTTCGTGTGTCATCGATCATGCCTATACCAGGCCTACCTTCGCTGTTGACTGCCGCCACTGTAGCATTTTTGCGTTTAGGGAGGCATCGGTTGTTTGATCATAAGGGGTGACGTATGCTCGCACCACAGCCCCAGTTGTTACTAAAATCGATCGCGTTGTGAAGGTGCGTTTGTATGTCCACACGAATTGAAAAGCGATGTCGTAAAAAAGGGCTGAAAATGACAGAGCAAAGGCGGGTTATTGCTCGGGTTTTGTCTGACGCGCGTGATCATCCTGATGCGGGTGCGGTTTATCAGAGGGCGGCCGTTATTGATTCGCGGATTAGCATGGCGACCGTGTACCGCACCATCAGATTATTTGAAGAGTGCAATGTCCTTGATCGACATGACTTTGGTGATGGTCGCGCGAGATACGAGGAAGCATCTAGAGAACATCACGATCATTTAATTGATGTGCAATCTGGCAACGTTATTGAATTCCAGAACCCTGATATTGAGCGCCTGCAACGTGAGGTTGCCCGCCAATTAGGATATAAATTAGTGGACCATCGCCTTGAGCTATACGGAACCCGGGTAGATGACAAGGCTAACAACTCGGGGGATAGTTAGAAAGGTGAGTAGGCGTCATAAGTCTCGTATATAGTGAGAGCCCACCAGGCGAAGAGTGTGAGTAATTTGCTTTTTGGCCGCATACAGCGAGCGAGTGCAGTGAGTTATGGCTACAGCGGAACAAGTTGATGATTTAAGTTACGGCATTAGGTCAGGAGACCTTGAGGTTAGACTTGCTTCGTCGCCGGATGAGGTCGATGCATCTCAGGCTCTTCGATACCAGGTATTTTACAACGAAATGAATGCGATCCCGAGTCGTGAAATGGCTACCCGCCAGCGTGACTTTGATAATTTTGACTCAGCCTGTGAGCACCTAATGGTAATCGACAATTGTCGAGCAGGTTTATATGATTCCGTGGTGGGCACCTATCGGTTGAGCCGGAGAGAGAATGCTGCCCACGCTGGTGGTTTTTATACGGCCAGTGAATACGATATCACCCAAATTACCGAGCAAAAAGGCGAAGTTCTTGAGCTTGGGCGGTCTTGCGTTGCGGCGGACTACCGTACCGGTCATACAATGGCCCTTTTG
This sequence comes from uncultured Alphaproteobacteria bacterium, assembly GCA_913044255.1. Classification (GTDB taxonomy): domain Bacteria; phylum Pseudomonadota; class Alphaproteobacteria; order UBA7887; family UBA7887. The sequence continues at coordinate 16,619 of CAJWOI010000001.1, read as the reverse complement.
TGGCGCGGCATTGCGGCCTACGTGTTCCGCCACGATATTTCCTGGATGTTTGGGTGTGCGAGTCTCGCAGGAACGAATCCGGAAAAATTGGCGCTGCCACTTTCGTACTTGCATCATTTTCACCTGGCTCCAGACGGTTTACGACCGCGTGCGCTAGAACACCTTCATACTCCGATGGACCGCATCCCGAAGGTACATATCGAAAAACGGCTGGCCCGCGAGCTGTTACCACCCCTAATTAAGGGTTACCTACGAGTCGGTTGTTTTGTGGGCTACGGAGCTGTCGTAGACGAGCAATTTCAGACCACAGATGTGTGCGTTGTGGTAAAGACAGAGCGCGTTACCGGAAAGTATCGACAACATTATGAAGGCAACCGACGTCCGGTTAACACCGCTTGAACGTCCTGACATTATGAGCGGATTGGCGCACGCCGTTGCTTCAGTTCGCGCCGTGGCGTTTCTGGTTTGGACTTTGTTTTGGCTACCTATCCAGGCAATTTCGCTTAAATTCGACACGCAGCTGAGCTGGTTTGTTCCGCAAATATATCATCGCGGAAACTGCCTTATTCTAGGGTTGCGGGTGCTTTGTCACGGCTGTCCCAGCAGCGATAGACCTGTACTGTTTGTGTCTAATCATACTTCTTACCTAGATATTGTGGTTTTAGCTGCACAAGTAAAGGCCACGTTCGTTGCCAAACAAGAGGTGGCTGGGTGGCCTGGATTTGGACTTTTGGCTCGGCTCAATCGCACGGTCTTCGTTCAGCGTAACGCGCGCCGGAGCCGGGAATATCGCGACGAAATGCATCGTCGTCTTGCGGCCGGCCATAGTCTTATTCTATTTCCTGAAGGTACCAGTAACGACGGAAATCGAGTGCTTGATTTTAGCAGTACCTTTTTTAGTGTTGCGGAGAATAGAATTCTGACTGATCCAACTACTGTGCAGCCAGTAGCGATCGCATATACGAGACTTAATGGTCTGCCTGTGGGCAGAAGTCGCCGCCCGCTTTTTGCCTGGTACGGCGACATGCACCTTGTAGGACATTTATGGTCGGTGCTAGGCCAAAGTACAGTAACTGTCGAGATCGCTTTTTTGCCACCGGTAACTATCGAAACGTGCGGGTCGCGCAAAGAGATGGCAAGGCACTGTCAGTTGCTGGTGGCGACGTGTGTTTCCGACATGCTGAGCGGACGGCCAATTCGGTCAATATAGGCCTCAGCTTGACAGGGTATGGTCCGGTGCTAGAGTTAGAGCATTGAAATCCTTTGTTTTGAGGTGGTTGTGGCCCCTGTGCGCCCAAGGTTTCGGAAGTATTTGGGGTCAGCAAAGTGAAACAGAACGTGGTGAGTGTATACAAAGACCATCGTGAACGAGCCTGAGGCGCAGAAAGTGCCCGCGAAGCGGAAAACGCAAGCCGGGCCGTGGCCAAGGCCTAAGTCGCTTTTTATAAAAACATTTGGGTGCCAGATGAATGTCTATGACTCTGACCGGATGTCAGAGTTATTGACGCCGCTCGGCTACGAGCGGGTGGCAAGTCCGGAAAAGGCGGATGTTGTGGTCCTCAACACTTGCCATATCCGTGAAAAGGCAAGTGAAAAGCTGTTCTCTGAGTTGGGGCGATTGCGGGAGTTCAAAAAGCGCCAGGAGGCAGCGGGTGGCCGTATGATCATAACTGTAGCCGGGTGCGTAGCACAGGCCGCAGGCGAAGAGATTGTTAGCCGTATTCCACAAGTCGACATTGTCGTTGGCCCGCAGACTTATCATCGCCTGCCTGAATTGATTGCTAGGGCGGAAGGCGCGGGAAACGGACCAGTGTTTCTCACAGAATTTCCGGTTGAACCTAAGTTCGATCATTTGCCGACAACTCGGAGCGTTCGAGGTGTCAGCGCATTCCTGTCGGTCCAAGAAGGCTGCGATAAATTCTGTACCTTCTGTGTTGTTCCTTATACTCGTGGAGCGGAATACTCTCGGCCGGTGGCCGAATTGATTGTCGAAGCCAAAATGCTAGTAGAAGGTGGCGTTCGGGAAATCACATTGTTGGGGCAAAACGTTAACGCCTATCATGGAGCAGGTGATCACCAAGAAATTTCATCTCTGAGTGGGCTAATAGAACGTCTTGCAGACGTTAAGGGACTAGCGCGTATTCGCTACACCACCTCGCATCCCCGTGATATGGACTTATCCCTGATTGAAGCTCACGGAAAGGTGCCGGCTTTAATGCCTTCGCTGCATCTGCCCGTGCAGTCTGGTTCCGACCGCATATTAACTGAGATGAACCGTGGTTATAGTGTTGATGATTATCTTCGCTTAGTCGATCGTCTTCAGAGTTCCCGTCCCGACATCGCATTCTCGACAGACTTCATTGTCGGGTTTCCGGGTGAGACGGATGCAGAGTTTGAAGCAACCCTGGCTCTCGCTGCACGAGTTGGTTTCGCACAAGCGTATTCGTTCAAATACAGTGCCCGTCCCGGAACGCCAGCAGCATCCAAGGGAAGCCATGTGGATGAAGCGGTTAAGACCAAGCGATTGATGGAGCTTCAATCTTTACTGGCGGACCAGCAAAAAAAGTTCAATGACTCAATGATCGGACGGTGCTTGGAAGTGTTGGTAGAAAAACCCGGTCGTCATCCGGGGCAATTGGTTGGCCGTAGCCCCTATCTCCAAGCCGTTCACGTAAAACCGGGAAATGGCTCTGTATCGCCTAACATCGGTGATCTCATCAAGGTGAAGGTTGTGGATAGCTGTGCCAATAGCCTTGGAGGGCTAGTAGACAGTCGTTTGTGTGCCGATACCTTGACAAAGGAGCATGCTTTTTGATGTCGTCTTCTGCATTTTCAGCTGCACATGAGGGTGAAGCCTCACTCTATCTAACATTTGATGATAACAGTTTGCTGCCTGCCTTATTTGGTGAGCATGACCAGCATCTTGCCCGTATAGAACAGGCTTTCGGTGTTTGGGTCACAAGTAGAGGAAATCATGTAGCTCTGTCTGGTTCAGCGGATGCAACCAATGCGGCCAAAAAAGTTTTCCTTGAGTTGTACGACATGCTCAAGCGTGAATTGCCTGTTGACATTGCCGAGGTGGAGGCAGTTCTGAGGACTGCCTCCAATGACGTTTCGGGTCAAGCAGAGGACCCCAAAAACAGGTCCGTCATCCGAACACCGAGGCGGACGATTTTGCCGCGGTCGTCGAATCAGACAAGATATGTACGTGCATTAATGGACGCAGAGCTCGTATTTGGAATTGGCCCGGCGGGGACAGGGAAGACATATTTGGCTGTGGCGGTAGCTTTATCATTAATGGCGCGAGGCCATGTTGAGCGATTAGTATTGTCGAGGCCTGCGGTGGAAGCGGGAGAAAGGCTTGGATTTTTGCCCGGCGATCTCCGGGATAAAGTTGACCCTTATCTCCGGCCACTTTATGACGCACTTTACGATATGATGCCTGCGGATAAGGTTAACAATTATTTGCATGGAGGCGACATTGAGGTTGCGCCCCTAGCCTTTATGCGTGGCCGGACGCTATCAAATGCTTTTGTAATTTTAGACGAGGCGCAAAATACAACGCCAGTTCAGATGAAGATGTTTTTGACTCGGCTCGGTGAGAACTCACGTATGGCGGTAACTGGTGATTTATCGCAGATTGATTTGCCGAGAGGCATGCAAAGTGGTTTGGCACATGGGTTGTCAATAGTCGGCGAATTGGAAGATAGTAAAGTTGTCAAGTTTGCCGATACCGACGTTGTTCGGCACTCTTTGGTAACGAAAATTGTCAAGGCTTACGATGCACACGAAGGAAGCTATGCAGCTCACCATAGCTCTCGTGATCCTGCTGGTAAGTCCCATAAGAACTGATGCGTGCCCAGAGCATTGCATTGGTGTCGCTACGTATTGATGAGCGCCGTTGGTCTGAACTTCCTTTTGATGTTCATGATTTATGTGAACGTGCTGTTGAGGCCTCTTTCGCGTCGGTGGGACAAAGGGCATACGGGGAGGTGAGCGTGCTTCTGACAAACGATTCGGCTATGGGCATGTTAAATTCACAGTATCGTGGTCGAGAAGGACCGACTAACGTACTGTCATTTCCAGTCCGTATGCAGCCATCATACGGTGCGGAGGAGCATGGGCCAGTGATGTGGGGTGACATCGCAATGTCATTTGATCGGGTCGACCATGAGGCAAAACGCGGAATTAAGTCAATCAGATCCCATATGGCTCATCTACTCGTCCATGGCGCTTTGCATCTTCTCGGGTTTGACCATAAGGCGTCTCCGGAGGCCGCTGCCATGGAAAGACTTGAGGTATCATCTCTAGCTCGGCTGGGCATCGGTGACCCATTTTCCGATAATGCTAGTGTAGAGTTTACCAGGTTATGACAATGATAACGCGGTCCTCGTTTCTTAGTGCAATGCATGCGGTAAAAACTGGGCTAAAAGGACTTGCGCCACTGCACCTGTGGCGGAGTTTGCGAACAATATTGGGTGATCGTTCCAGCGAGCCGACCTTCAGGGAATCAATTGAGGAACTGATTGAAGAACATCACGACGACGGTCTTCCTGGCGAAGCAGAAGAACGCACTATGTTTCGAAATTTATTGGATTTCGGGCGTCTTGATGTTGCGGACGTGATGGTGCCTCGTGCAGATATTGTCGCAATTCCTGCAGATATATCGCTTGAACATTTGATTTCTTTAATTTGTGAACAAGGTCATTCACGGGTGCCGGTTCACCGAGGGACGCTCGATGATGTCGCGGGTATGGTTCATATTCGAGATGTACTCACATTCAGGGGCCGGGATAATGATTTTGAAATTTCTTCAATTATCCGTTCTCTATTGTTTGTTCCACCATCCATGCCTATCCAAGAACTGCTTCTAGAAATGAGGGCAACTAAAATTCATTTGGCGCTAGTAATCGACGAATATGGTGGGACGGATGGACTGGTTACTATTGAGGATCTGGTAGAGGAAATCGTTGGTGAGATAGAAGATGAGCATGACCGGACGATAGAGCCAAGGCTTTCGATGCGCGCGGACGGGCTTTTTGACGCGGATGCTCGGGTGCCAGTTCCTGATTTAGAGTCCAAATGTGGCATTGACCTTTTGCCGGACGCGCGAGACGAGGAAATTGATACATTGGGTGGCTTAGTATGCGAATTGGCGGGAAGGGTGCCATTACGAGGAGAGCTGATTGCTCACCCGTCGGGCATGACCTTTGAAGTTGTCGATGCCGATCCACGCAGAATCCGGCGGCTGCGTGTGCATCTCAAATTGGACCGCGATACTGCGCCACCTGTCGCAGTTAACGAGAAAGTTTAGCACGGTCGGTGTCAGGGGACCGTTTCTATGCAGTTTTGATTGGCCTGTCAGGATGGAAGTTATGGGCAGTCGCCGGTTTACTTGGCGCTATAGGCAGTCTGGCATTTGCGCCCACCCACATGGTTCCTGTTTTAGTTCCGGCGCTTACTGGTTTATTGTTATTTTGCACCAGTGCCGCCAGCCTCAGGGCTGCGTTCATAATAGGCTGGTGGTTTGGTTTCGGTCATTTTGTAGCAGGGTTTTATTGGGTCGGTAATTCATTTGTTGTAGCCGATGTTGGTGTGTTTGCAGGAATTTTGGCTGTCGCAGCACTTGCAGCAACGGCCGCCTTATCCATTGCTCTAGTGGGAGCCGTCTGCAATATAGCACGGCTTTCTGGCGTTTCTCAGGTTGTGTTGTTTGCAAGCTTATGGACACTCGCAGAGTGGGGACGAAGCTTTTTTATTCTGGGGGGGTTCCCTTGGAATCTTATTGGCTACGCCTGGGGCTTCTCCGATGCTATGATCCAACTGGCGGCGGTAACCGGAGTGTTTGGTGTAAGTGCGGTCACAGTTTTTTGTGCCGCTTCTCCAATGACTCTCGTCAGGTCGGAACAACCTATTGCATGGCGCCGCTGGACATGGATAGGTGTTGCAGCAGTCGGGCTTTCGGCGATATGGGCGGGTGGAGCACTGCGTCTAAGTAATGTATCCCTTGACGTGGTAGAAGATGTGCGATTGCGAATAGTGCAGGCCAACATCGCGCAACATCATAAGTGGCTCCCCGATTTACGCGAAGCACATTTCGTTGAACATCTGACGCTGACTCAAGTGCCTGCGACACGGCAAATCACGCATGTAATATGGCCCGAAACGGCTACGCCGTACGCAGTGGAATGGAACCCTCCTATTCGTGAGATGATAGGTTCGGCAACGCCACCCGAAGGACTGCTAATAACGGGTGCAATCAGTATGTCTGAAAAAGGGGAGGAGCCACTGCGGATATGGAACAGCTTGCATGCGATATCATTTGCCGGCGATATAGTTGGCTCATACAACAAGATGCGGCTGGTTCCTTTCGGTGAATATGTGCCGCTTCGAGACTGGTTGCCTTTTGCTAAGTTAGTGCACGGCAGTCGGGATTATTCTCGTGGTACAGGCCAACAAACTCTTGACTTGCCAAGTCTGCCATCGGTCGGGCTGTTAATTTGTTTTGAAGCAATTTTTCCTGGGGATGTTATTGATGAATCGAGACGCCCGGAATGGCTGCTTAATCTTACCAATGATGCCTGGTATGGAAACAGTGCGGGTCCGTATCAGCATTTGGTGCAAACAAAATTTCGATCAGTGGAGGAGGGTCTTCCGCTAATTCGTGCGGCAAACACGGGTATTTCGGCGGCCATCGATGCGCACGGCCGCGTTGTAGCGTCTCTAGGTTTGGGGGAGACGGGTGTCCTCGACACGGAATTGCCAATGCCCTTAATAGAAGCCACATTCTACGGTCAACACGGGAACATCCCTATCGTGTTGTTTGTGGTTTTACTGGTGGCGGTGACATTAGTTGGGGGTGCGCAACGTCGAACGTTGGGCGAATAGTCATTGGGCCGTTGCAAAGAATTGTTGGATGCGTTGTTCATGCGCACACTGCAACTATCCCAATTATAAAGTAGTTTGATCAAGGGCCCGACCAGTTCATCGTGCCAAATTACTTATACACAGGCTGTTTTTGCTTTCACTAGACTCGAATATGCACGCCCAAACATGGCGCTTTATTGAGACAACTGCTATGAAGCCGCCAAGCCGGATCTATTTTTGGAAGCGGCCTGGAATCTTCTCTCGTCGCTTAGAGGCTAAAGATGCCCGTATCCGAATATTTATTTACTAGTGAGTCCGTTTCAGAGGGTCATCCCGACAAGGTATGTGACCTTGTCTCCGATTCGATTGTTGACACCTTTCTGGCTGAAGATTCGAACTCTAGAGTCGCCGTTGAAACCATGGCAACAACTAATTTGACTGTGATTGCAGGCGAGACTCGGGGCCCCGATTTCTCGAGTGAAAAAATTGAGGATGTAGTTCGTAAGGTAATCCGTGGCATTGGCTACGAGCAACGCGGCTTTCACTGGTGCGATCTACGAGTGGAAGTGCATTTGCATCGTCAGTCGGATGATATTGCGATGGGAGTAGATGCTATCGGTAATAAGGACGAGGGTGCCGGTGACCAAGGCATTATGTTTGGTTATGCGTGTCGAGAGACTGACGTCTTGATGCCGGCACCTATATATTTTAGCCATGAAATTCTCCGCTCGCTTGCTCAGGCGCGTCATGCAGGTGAAACACTTGCCTTGGGTCCAGATTCAAAGAGCCAGGTCACACTTCGTTATGCCAATGGGCAACCGGTCGGGGCGGCTTCTGTTGTTGTCTCAACACAACACAAGCCTGAATTCGATCAGGATCAGGTGCGTGAAATAGTGCGACCACATGTCGAAAAAATTTTACCAGATGGCTGGATGTGTCCGGACAAAGATTTCTACGTTAATCCTACGGGGCGGTTTGTCATTGGCGGCCCTGATGGGGATTGCGGCCTTACAGGTCGCAAAATAATTGTCGACACCTACGGAGGTGCAGCGCCACATGGCGGCGGGGCTTTCTCTGGCAAGGATCCAACAAAAGTGGATCGCTCAGCGGCCTATGTCGCTAGATATCTTGCGAAGAACGTTGTTGCAGCCAGACTTGCGGAGCGTTGTACTATTCAACTCGCGTATGCAATTGGGTTGTCGAGGCCGCTGTCCGTATACGTCGACACACATGGCACAGGTGAGGTGGAAGAAAGTCAACTGTCGACGGTGTTGCAGGAGCGAGTTGATCTATCCCCTCGTGGCATTCGTGAACATTTAAATCTAAGTCGGCCGATTTTTGCGCGGACTGCGGCTTACGGACATTTTGGCCGAAACCCCGATGCGGACGGCGGGTTTTCGTGGGAACGCTGCGATTTGGTCGAGGATCTGCGGAAGGCATTTTAATGGACGATCTTTTAGGTTTGCCACTCTAAGTCTATTGCTGCCATGCCCCATGGAAGAAATCGTGGACGAGCAATGCGTCCTAATCGTTTGGCCTTGGTTAAGTCTTTATTGCCGAAATTGGCATTGGCGATAGGTGCAGGTGATGGCGGGACACCGACCCCATTAAAGCTATCTGAATTGTTTGATGCGGCTCCCCGAAACGTCTGGTTGGAGATCGGTTTTGGTGGTGGCGAACATTTGGTGGCTCAAGCACGGGCCAATCCAAACATTGGGTTTATAGGCTGCGACCCTTTTTTTGAGGGGGTGGGTAAATTGTTATCTCAGATAGAGGCCGAGGGTCTCTCAAATATTCGAATTTTTCCGGGAGACGCAAATCGGCTAATAACTGCATTACCAGGGGTGTGCTTAGGCAAAGTATTTGCTTTATTCCCTGACCCGTGGCCGAAGAAGCGACATCATAAGAGGCGGTTGGTAAACAAGGGATTTTTAAATTCTCTGGCGCGTACCATGTGTGACGATGCCACATTTCATTTCTCGACTGATCACGACGAGTACGGGCGCTGGGTGTTGCGTTTCTTGTTGGAACACCAGGCATTTGATTGGAGCGCGCGTGGACCAAGGGATTGGCGAGCTCGTCCTTCGGATGGAATAGTCACTCGTTATGAACAGAAAGCACTAACCGCGGGTCGGACATGTATCTACCTGCAATTTCAGCGGCGCCAACGAACGCAACATCGTCTGGAAAATTGTTCCCAACTTCCCTAAATGCTTGAAGGTGGCTACGAAAGTGTTATAAAGCTCACCAAGATAGTGAAGCCTGTTGGTTGAGGCTCAATGGTAGTGTGGCTGTGGGCTGTTGGCCCACGTTTTTATTTTAGGCGGGCGCTGTGGCGGGCGTGGCGAGCCGATGGACCAGGTTAAGGCGGTGGAAGATATTATCAGCCCGACCCTGAGGGCTGAGGGCTACAGCTTGGTGCGCGTGCGGCTGTCGGGATCACGACGGCAAACATTACAAGTGATGGCAGAGCGGTCTGATGGCGCGGCAATGACGGTCGATGATTGTGCCAATATCAGTGGCGCAGTGTCGCCGATCCTAGAGGTCGAAGATCCAATAGGTGGAGCGTACGATTTGGAGATCAGTTCGCCCGGCTTAGATCGGCCTTTGGTTAAACCGGAGGATTTTAAGCGCTACGCTGGCTCTGAGGCGCAAGTGGAGACCAAAACACTTCTTCATGGCCGACAGAAGTTTCGCGGCCGTTTGGTGGGAACTACCAACAGTGCGGTCAGCGTCGATCTTGTTGATGCCGTGGGCGTTCTCCAGATTCCGTTTGCTGAAATTATTAATGCGAAACTGATATTGACTGAAGATCTTTTACGTGTTGCGCGAAAGCGAGATGGATAATGAGTGAAGGTATTCTGGATGAAGGCACCCGGGGACTAGCGAGGCCGGAGCTGTTGCAAGTAGCCGACGCTGTTGCTCGTGATAAGACCATCGACCGGGAAATTGTAGTCCAAGCTATGGAACAAGCGATTCAAACAGCAAGCAGACGCAAATATGGTCAAGAATTGGAAATTCTTGCAGAAATCGACCGGTCCACGGGTGAAATTAGGTTAAACCGGGTCCGCCATGTTGTTGAAGAAGTGGAAAACGATGCCACCCAACTTGGACTGGAAGCTGCTCACGCCATGGATCCAAACCTTGAGGTGGGTGGCGAACTACGGGAACCACTGCCGCCCATTGATCTTGGCCGCGTCGCGGCTCAGGCAGCAAAACAAGTCATTGTCCAACGAGTACGTGAGGCGGAACGTGCGCGCCAATATGAGGAGTACAAGGATCGAAATGGCGAGATAGTCAATGGGCTCGTGAAACGCACCGAGTATGGGAACGTGATTGTAGACCTTGGACGAGGTGAAGCGGTGTTGAGACGTGATGAATCGTTGCCGCGTGAAAATTTTCGTAATGGGGACCGGGTCCGAGCACTTATTTACGAAGTACGGGAGGAGACTCGGGGAGCACAGATCTTCCTATCGCGAACTCGAGCTGAGTTAATGGCTAAATTATTTCGTCAGGAAGTGCCTGAAATATACGACGGTATTATTGAAATCAAAGCCTTGGCGCGAGATCCAGGAAGTCGGGCTAAGATTGCGGTTTTGTCTAACGACTCGAGCATAGACCCAGTCGGGGCTTGCGTAGGAATGCGCGGCAGTAGGGTTCAAGCTGTAGTGAATGAGCTGCAGGGAGAAAAAATCGACATCATTCAGTGGAACCCAGATCCAGCTACGTTCATAGTCAATGCTTTAGCGCCGGCCGAAGTTACCAAGGTCGTCCTTGACGAGGACCAGCGACGCATAGAGGTTGTTGTTCCGGATGACCAACTCAGCCTGGCTATTGGCCGGCGGGGCCAAAATGTGAGGCTGGCTTCCAACCTTACAGGTTGGGAAATTGACATCATGACAGAGGGGCAGGAATCCGAGCGGAGAGTGGAAGAATTTCGAACGGCCTCCCAAGCATTTATTGACCATCTTAACGTGGATGATGTAATCGCACATTTGTTGGTAACAGAGGGGTTTGCGAATCTCGAAGCAGTAGCATTTGTCCCCGTCGAGGAACTTGGGTCGATAGAGGGCTTTGACGAGACGCTCGCGGGCGAGTTGCGGCAGAGAGCTCAGACCTACTTGGTTGAGCGAGACGAAAAACTGACCGCGGAGAGACGCGAATTAGGTGTACACGATGACGTCGCAGGGATAGAGGGATTATCCCCCTCAAACATGGTTATGTTGGGGCAAAAGGGGATCAAGTCTTTAGATGATCTGGCTGATCTCGCGAGCGATGAGCTTCGTGAAATTGTCGGTGAAAACGAGTTATCGACCGACGATGCAAACGCGATAATTATGTCGGCGCGGGCGCATTGGTTTGATAATAGTCCTGAGGAAAGAGATGTTGGACAAATCGATGCTAACAATACAGCCGGCACGGCTTCTGTCGACGAAGTGCGTGAAAATTTAACAGAAAGTGATAAATCCATTGCGGTTTCCGTGATCGGTGGAGATGATGTTAACTCCGACCCGTCGGAGCCGGAGGCTGGTGATGCCGATGGCGCCAACGACACGGTTGAGTGATGGAGGCAGTAGAATTTTGTTTGCGACTCATACGTCACGAGCTATAGGCGGTGCTCATGTGGATGCCAGCGAAACTTTTTCCAAGATAGAGCGACGCTGTTTGGTCACTGGGGAGGTCCGCGACATAGAGAGCCTGGTCCGCTTCGTCATAGGGCCGGACAGTGTACTTGTGCCGGATGTTGAAGGTAAGCTACCGGGGCACGGGTTTTGGGTGGCTGCTGAGAGCGTCGTGTTGGATCAGGGTGTAAACAAAGGGCATTTGAAGCGCGCACTTGGGCGTGCAAACGCGCTAGACGTTGTGGTTCCTGAAAACCTCTCCGAGCTAGTGTCGTCGTTATTAGCACGTCGTTGTCATCGGCTATTTGGCCTCGCTCGGCGCGCCGGCCACGTAGTGTTAGGGTTTGAGAAAGTGCGGCAACTCTTGGCCTCTGGGAGCGCGCGATTGCTGGTCTTGGCTTCCGAGTCGGGCACTAATGGCGATAAATTGCGTCGGGTTGCCGTTAATAGCGATCAACCAGTCGGGGTAATAGATTTCTTTGATGTTTTGGCGTTGGCGCCAGTTTTCGGGCGTGTTAATTGGGCGTACGCTGCCGTACGGACCTCCGGATTTGCGGAGCGATTGTTAGTCGAGACAGAACGTTTGGTTGGTTTCACAACCACTAAAGTGAGGGTGCAGCCAACTCCCATCAAGATAAATAAAGTGGCGCGATGACAGATAAAGAACTGCAAGACGCGAATAGTTCGGATGGTAAGCTGCTAGAGCTCACGCGACCCGGCCGACTCGAACTCAAAAAGACGGTGGAAAGCGGGCAGGTTCGCCAAAGCTTTTCCCATGGCCGCACCAAGACCGTTCAAGTCGAAAAAAAAAGAAGGCGAACATTTAAGCGTACGCAAACTGGGAACATGACCGAGGTTGCTGAGCGCGAGATTGACCAACTGGGTGAACCCGAGGGTAAGGCCACTGAACCTGAGGCAGGTCTCGTTGTTGCCAGAGAACTGACTGAGAAAGAACGTGCTGCTCGTGCTCGGGCAGTTGAAGGTGCGCTGAAGGCCGAAAATGAGGCTCGTAAGCTTGAGGGTGCTGAAGCAGATTTAAGGAAAGGGTTACAGGAGATAAGTGACGCGGAACCCGAGCCCGAAGATGCGGTAACAGGAAATGAGCCTCCTGTGCAAGACGAAAAGAAGCCTCAGCCTACGGAGCCCCTTGCTGTGGCTGAAATTGAAACCCCGTCGCCATCACCAGCTGGTTCAGCAAAGCCAGCTCAGCGAAAACGTGATGAGGACCCCAAAAATGAGGATGGGGACCGTGCTGGTCGTACGAAGCGCAAGTCCGATGGCCGCCGTCTTTCAATTGGTCGTCGTGGGTCACAGCAAAGGCGCCGAACCGGAAAACTGACGGTCGTGCAAGCTCTTAGCGAAGAAGAACGTCAGCGCAGCCTGGCCTCGGTGCGTCGTGCTCGTGAACGGGAGAAGCGCGCTGCTCACGGTGATACAAAGCCAATAGAAATTAAAAAAATTGTAAGGGAAGTGGTGGTTCCGGAGGTGATCACTGTTCAGGAGCTCGCAAACCGGATGGCGGTGCGCGGCGGGGACGTGGTGAAGGTGCTAACGAAAATGGGGGTGATGGCCACCGTTAACGAGGTGATTGAGAGCGATACCGCTGAACTGGTGGTAGATGAATTTGGGCACAAACCGAAGCGGGTAAGTGAAGCGGATGTAGAAATTGGCTTAAAGGGAGAGCAAGACGTTGCGGGAGAGTTGGCGATTCGGTCACCGGTCGTCACCGTGATGGGACACGTTGATCACGGTAAGACTTCGCTTCTGGATATTTTGCGCAACTCGGATATTGTAAGCAGTGAAGCGGGCGGTATTACCCAGCACATTGGCGCTTATCAAATAGAAACCGACGCAGGCGATAAAATCACGTTCATAGATACGCCTGGACATGAAGCTTTTACCAAAATGCGTGCGAGGGGTGCTAACACTACTGATATAATAGTGCTAGTTGTAGCGGCCGACGACAGCGTCATGCCTCAAACAGCTGAGGCTATCCAACATGCTCAGGCGGCTGAGGTACCGTTGATAGTAGCAATCAATAAGGTGGATCTACCGGATGCCAATCCCGAGCGCGTTCGTCGCGATTTACTTCAACATAATGTCATATTGGAAGGTGTAGGAGGAGATGTCCTTTCGGTTGAAGTATCTGCCAAGGATGGCACAAATCTCAACAAGCTGATCGACATCATAAACCTTCAAGCAGAGTTACTCGAACTTAGGGCCAACCCAGAGCGTCCGGGCGAGGGAGTTGTTATCGAGACGCGGCTAGATAAAGGTAGGGGAGTGGTCGCTACAGTGTTGGTACAGAGAGGGACAATCCATATTGGCGATATTTTAGTTGCTGGTGGGGCGTGGGGTCGTGTACGGGCTCTCGCAAACGACAGAGGCTCTTCTATAAAGGAGGCAGGTCCATCACAGCCCGTTGAAGTGCTGGGTTTGAACGATACTCCCAGTGCCGGCGATGAGGTAGTCGTGGTCAACGATGAAAGCCGCGCGCGCGAAGTAACAGAGTATCGGGGCAATGTGATGAGAGACCAACAGGCGGTAGCTGCGCGCCGTGGAACTGTCGAACAAATGTTTACCCAGATTGCTGAGGGTGAAGTCAATGAGGTGTCTTTAGTGATTAAAGCAGATGTCCATGGGTCCTTGGAGGCAATTCTAGCCAGTCTCTTCCAACTTGGAACAGATGAGGTAAAAGCCCGTGTTTTGTTGTCTGGGGTGGGCGGTATAAACGAATCTGACATCTCGCTGGCTGCGGCTTCTAAGGCGCTCACGGTTGGGTTTAATGTCCGCGCTGATGCGCCGGCACGTGCGCTAGCTCGTCGTGATGGTGTTGATATCCGCTATTACAAGGTCATTTATGAGTTGTTGGACGATATAGGGAAGCTGATGTCCGGTCTGCTATCGCCCAACGTGATCGAGAAGACACTTGGGTACGTGCGTGTCAAACAGGTCTTCTCCATTTCAAAGATAGGTAAAATTGCTGGCTGTGAAGTAACGGAGGGGATTGTTCGAAGTGGTGCTAAAGTGCGGCTGCTACGTGACAATGTGGTGATACATGAAGGACAAATGTCCACTTTGAAACGGCACGAAGACGATGTGCGAGAAGTCAAAGAGGGCCTCGAGTGTGGCATAGGAATCCAAAAGTATCAGGATCTCAAAGAAGGTGACGTGTTAGAGCTTTTTGAAGCTAAGGAAATAGCGCGGTCCATTACGGATATTTGAGCCCCACGACTCTGCTATGGCCCAACAGTCACACTCTAATGCCCCACCTAACGCTCGTCAGCAACGCCAACTTCGGTTGGGTGAACTGCTGCGTCATGCGCTTAGCGATATTTTACTCCGAGGTGATTTTCGAGATCCTGATCTGGCTGGATGTTCCATTACTGTTTCAGAGGTACGAGTGAGCACAGATCTTCGCGCCGCTACGGCATACGTGTCTCTGCTTGGTGGCGGAGATATGCAACGCGTCATGGCTGGCCTGAATCGAGCTGCACCTCATCTTAGCCGTCGTGTTTCGCGCACGGTGCGTGTGCGGCATACCCCGAGATTTTCGTTTATTGAGGATCCAGTATTTGAAAAGGTGGGTCGAATTGAAAATTTGTTGCAACGGCCCCGAGTTAAAAAAGATACCACAGGAGTTTTAATATCGGACAGTGCGGATGCGCGGAAGCGTTAAACACAAACATAATCAGCAGCGGCCTAAAATACATTGGCACGGCTGGCTAGCGATTGATAAGCCGAGTGGCTTAACCTCCACTCAGGTTGTTGGAAGAGTCCGCTATCTGACTTGCGCTTACAAAGCGGGACATGGGGGCACGCTTGATCCGTTGGCAACGGGTATTTTGCCTGTCGCACTTGGTGAGGCGACGAAGACAGTGTCGTTCGTGATGGAAGGCCTCAAAAGTTACCAGTTTACTATCCGATGGGGGGAGCGTCGGGATACTGATGATTCGGAGGGGGAAATTATAGCCCGTAGCGATGAGCGACCGACAGGTGCGGAGATTCAGGCGGCATTGCCGCTTTTTACCGGAGATATCATGCAAAAGCCGCCCACTTATTCTGCCGTAAAAGTCGGAGGACGGCGTGCTTACGATTTGGCACGCGCCCACGAGAAAGTATCTCTAGCACCGCGGCCAATCCTGATAAAGCGGTTGGGTCTCGTCGACTTGGTGGATGAGAATCACTCGCTGTTCGAACTGGAATGTGGTAAGGGTGGCTATGTACGTGCGCTGGCTCGCGATCTTGCTATGAGTCTTGGCACCGAGGGCCACGTAAGTTCACTTCGGCGTACGAGAGTTGGACCATTTACACTAGAGAAAGCGATTTCACTTGCCCAATTGGAAGGGCTCGACGATAGTGCAGCGCTTAGCGAGCGGCTGCTGCCGTTGATTGAAGGTTTGGCGGGAGTGCCGCATTTGCCGATTAGTGCAGAACAAGCGGCGCGATTGCGAAATGGCCAAGCCATTTCCTTGGTGCGCGCGCCGGTCCACGATGATGGAGTTCGCGTTGAGGCGCCAGCGGTGTTGTGTGCCGTGTTTGCAGCACGCCCTGTGGCGCTGGTGGATTTCAGGGCGGGCCAAATCCGCCCCACACGGGTATTTAATTATGCCGCCTAAACCATTTGGGGCGGAAAAGGAGTTGAGGCCAAGATATGTCGATTACCGGTGAGCGGAAAATTAAGTTAATTGAGGAATTTGCGCAGAAGTCGAATGACACAGGATCTCCGGAAGTACAGGTGGCCGTGTTGACTGAGCGGATAGGTAACCTCACCGAACATTTCAAGGCACATAAAAAGGATGTTCACTCCCGTCGCGGGTTGTTAATGATGGTAAGCAAACGTCGGCGTTTGCTCGATTATTTGAAAAGCAAGGATGAAGACCGATACCAAAAACTGATAGAGCGACTCAATCTCCGTCGATAAAACGAGTCAGTGAGAAGCATATCCGTGTGGGATAGAAACCGGTACTGTTTTACCGGTGACAGGGTGATGCTTTTTGCACGCCGGAGCTGTTTTAGGAAAATTTCTCCACGCACGTTTCTTGCCCGCATTTGGTGCGCTGAAGCCCACTTACACTACGGCGATGCCTGCGCTCGGGGGGATGTAAGACTCAAATCCGATAGAATGAT